>CALFWN010000334.1 GCA_937928335.1 uncultured Litoreibacter sp.
CGGGCAACCTGTCGGGTTTGCTCAGGACAAGCCCGCTGCCCCCCCGCCGGATCACCACCTGATCATCTGCAATCAGCTCGGCCCCCAGCGCGATCAGCTGCACTGCCAGTGACGACTTGCCCGCCCCCGAGGCGCCGGTGATCAGCAGCCCTGCCCCCTCCACTGCAATCGCGGTGCCGTGGGTCAGGTGCGGGTCATCGGCCATGCGGGGTTTACGTCGGCAGGCCCACCACGAAGCGCGCGCCAAGCGGCTCTGAGGTGATGTCGGCATCTGTGGGGCGAATGTTTTCGGCCCAGATCACGCCACCATGCGCTTCCACGATCTGCTTTGAAATCGCAAGGCCAAGCCCCGAATGGTTGCCGAATTGCTGCTCGGGCCGTTCCGAATAGAAGCGGTTGAACACTTTGTTCAGCGCCTGCTCGGGGATGCCCGGGCCGGTATCTTCCACAACGACCAGTACCCGGTTGTCACGCCGTCGCGCCCAGATGCGCACGGCGTCGCCGTCTTCGCAGAAAGAGGTGGCATTGGTGATCAGGTTCACAAAGACCTGCGCCAGACGGGCCTCCAGCCCATGAATGATGATCGGCTCTCTCGGCACGTCGCGGATGAACTCCACACCTTTCTCCGAGGCCTGCTGGCCCAGATACTCCGTCAGGTTGTTCAGCATCTTCATCAGGTCGAACGGCTCTTCATCTTCCTTGACCAGCTCGCTGTCCAGACGCGACGCGTTGGAGATGTCGCTGACCAGCCGGTCCAGCCGGCGCACGTCATGCTCGATCACATCCAGCAAGCGGGTGCGCTGATCACCGGTCTTGGCGACATGCAGCGTGCCCACCGCAGACCGCAACGAAGCCAGCGGGTTCTTGATCTCATGCGCCACGTCGGCGGCAAATTGTTCGTTGGCGTCAATACGTTCATAAAGCGCCGACACCATGCCCCGCATCGCGCCGGACAGGCGGCCAATCTCGTCGGGACGTGCGGTCAGGTCGGGGATACGCACCCGGCTCGGGCTGACCTTGCGCGCATTCTTGTCGCGCCCCAGCTCGGCGGCGGCAGCCAGATCCGACAAGGGGTTGGCAATGGTGGAGGCCAGCACGAGGCTCAGGCCAATCGACACCAGAATGGCGATGACAAACATCTGCAACACCTGCTCGCGCTCCACACGGACAAGCTGGTCGATCTGGCCCGCAGCGGTGGTCAGGGCAATCACCCCAGCCGTGCCGCCCGGCAATTCAATCGGGGTCGCCACCGAAAAGATCGACCCGCCCGAGCCGTCAAGCCCGTTGCGCACCTGGGTTTCCCCCTCAAGCGCCGGCACAAGCAAAAGCCGCGCCTCTTCCTCGCCGCTGGTGCCCGGAGGCGAGATCTCGTCGGCGCCGATAAGGCTCGACATGCCTTCCCAGATCATCGCCAGAAAATTGGTGATGATGGTCGAGCTGTCATCAGGTTGCAGCGCCTGTGTGCCCGCCAGCGCCTCGCGCTCCTGGCCAACCGTGCTGGCAATCATCGCCTCGTCAGCGGCAAAGACAAACACATCGATGCCCGGCGCCAGGTCAAGCCCTGACAGAACCTCCTGCGCGGTCAGCCCGCCAGAGCCCGTCAGCACCGTGGCGCCCTGGCCTGCCAGCCGCGCCTCGAACACATCCGCGATCAGCTCCGCCTCAGAAACAAGCCCGGCCTCGCGCTGCGCCACAAGACTGTCGCGAAACGGGTTCAGAAACAGGACGCCCGCGACCAGAATGATCAGCGCCAACAGGTTGAATGTGATGATCTTGCGCGCCAGAGGCGACCGGTTCAGCGAAATTAAATTCCGCTTTTCCCGCGACGACTGAAGTTCGGCCTCGACGGAGCTATGCTCCTCCGTCCAGTCCTCCCCCATTTCCAACTCTGCATTACTCACTGGTCTTGCGTCCGCCACGGCGATCCTCGACGCTAAAAGGTGATCGTTACTTACTCTTCGTTATACCTGTAGCCGATGCCATACAGGGTCTCAATCGCAGAGAACTCGTCATCGGCCGTCCGCATCTTCTTGCGCAGCCGTTTGATATGGCTGTCGATGGTGCGGTCATCCACATAGACCTGATCATCATAGGCCACGTCCATCAGCTGGTCGCGCGACTTCACAAAGCCGGGGCGTTGCGCCAGGGCCTGCAACAGCAAGAACTCCGTCACGGTCAGCGACACGTCATTGCCCTTCCACGATACCGTGTGGCGCAGCGGGTCCATCACCAGATCGCCACGCTCCATCGTCTGGGCCACTTCGCCCTCGCCCGCATCGTCCTTCGCGATGGCTTCCTTGCGGCGCAGGATGGCGCGGATACGCTCCACCAGCAGGCGCTGCGAAAATGGTTTGCGCACATAATCATCGGCACCCATGCGCAGGCCCAGAACCTCGTCGATCTCGTCATCCTTGGAGGTCAGGAAAATCACCGGCACTTCGGATTTCTGGCGCAGGCGCTGCAGCAAATCCATCCCGTCCATGCGCGGCATCTTGATGTCCAGCACGGCCATGTCAGGCATCTTGCGGGCAAAGGCGTCGAGCGCGCTTTGGCCGTCATTATATGTCTCAACCTCGAAGCCTTCAGCCTCAAGGGTCATCTGAACGGAGGTCAGAATGTTCCGGTCATCGTCCACCAATGCAATCTTCGACATGTGGAAACCCTTTATATTGCTCGATTATTCTTATTTTGGCACATCATCTGCCGAGACCCGGCGGGAATCAACATTTTTGTGACGAATCAGCTTCGACGCGGTGCTATTTGGCCATTTGCACCCTAATGTTTGACTAATATGCCGCACATTGGGCGATTTCGCCGCGCGGGATCGGGTCATGATAACGCTAACGGCGGGCTGATAACGCTAACGGCAGCGCTCGCAACGGTTCCCCGGTGAAACCCGCGTTGTTATACCTCAATTGTGCCGCATTCACGCGACACCTTGCGGAAACCGGCCCGTGTCTGGCCACCGTATGGATAGCAAGTTTACGAGACGTCAGCCCCTCGCGTCAGGAGACCTCAAATGAACCAAGGACGTGTGAACCCAGCTCAAACGCTGGAAACGCAAGGTATTTCTGAACTCGCGGAGGTGCATTACAATTATCGCGAACCCGCCTTGATCGAGGCCGCGCTCAAACGCGGCGAGGGCACGCTGGGCAAAGGCGGCGCCTTTCTGGTCACCACCGGCACCCATACGGGCCGCTCCCCGAAAGACAAGTTCGTGGTGCGCAGCCCAAGCGTCGAAGACAGCATCTGGTGGGACAACAACGCCCCGATGGAGGCCGCCAGTTTCGACCTGCTCGAGGCCGATATGAAGGCCCATATGAAAGGCGGGAAATTCTTCGTCCAGGATCTCTTTGGCGGGGCCGATCCCGCCCACCGGCTCGATGTTCGCGTCGTGACAGAGCTGGCCTGGCACGGCCTGTTCATCCGTCACCTGCTGCGCCGCCCCGAGCTGAAGGAGCTTGACAGCTTCACCCCGGAATACACCATCATCAACTGCCCCAGCTTCAAGGCCGACCCCGCCAGGCATGGCTGCCGGTCCGAGACCGTCATCGCGATGAATTTCGACAAGAAGCTGATCCTGATCGGCGGCACCGCCTATGCGGGCGAAAACAAGAAATCGGTCTTCTCGCTGCTGAACTACCTGCTGCCCGAAAAAGGCATCATGCCGATGCACTGCTCCGCCAATCACGCGCCCGGCAACCCCGCCGACACCGCCGTGTTCTTCGGCCTTTCGGGCACCGGCAAGACCACTCTGTCTGCCGAACCCGGTCGCACGCTGATCGGCGATGATGAGCATGGCTGGTCCGACCGCGGTTCCTTCAATTTCGAGGGCGGCTGCTACGCCAAGACCATCAACCTGTCACCCACCGCCGAGCCCGAGATCTACGCCACCACCTCGAAATTCGGCACCGTGATCGAGAACATGATCTTTGATCCTGAAACCAAGGATCTCGATTTCGACGATGACAGCCTGACCGCCAATATGCGCTGCGCCTACCCGCTGCATTATATCTCGAACGCCTCTGACACGGCACTCGGCGGCCACCCCAAAAACGTCATCATGCTGACCTGCGATGCCTTCGGCGTGCTGCCCCCCATCGCCCGGCTGACACCGGCGCAGGCCATGTATCATTTCCTGTCCGGCTTCACCTCGAAAGTCGCGGGCACAGAGCGTGGCGTGACCGAACCTGAGCCCACCTTCTCCACCTGTTTCGGCGCGCCCTTCATGCCCCGCCGCCCGGAGGTCTACGGCAAGCTCTTGCAGGAAAAAATCGCCAAACACGGCTCCACCTGCTGGCTGGTCAATACCGGCTGGACCGGCGGCGCTTACGGCACCGGCTCTCGCATGCCCATCCGCGCCACGCGTGCACTTCTGAACGCAGCCCTGGACGGCTCGCTCGACAAGGGCACATTCCGCAAGGACGCCAATTTCGGCTTCGAGGTCCCGGTCTCCGCCGAAGGCGTCGCCGACGTGATCCTCGACCCCCGCCGCACATGGGACAACCCGGAAGCCTATGACCGTCAGGCGGCCAAACTGGTCACGATGTTCTCGGAAAATTTCGAGCAATACATCCCCCATATCGACGCCGACGTCAAAGCCGCCGCCATCGGCTAAGCCGCAACACATACCCCAACGGCCCGCCCCCGCTCAAGGATCGGATCAGCCCCACAAACCACGTTCCACGGAGTGTCATCCCCCGTCCCACGAAGCGTCATCTCCGGTTCCACGGAGCGTCATCCCCGCGAATGCGGGGACCCCGACGGCTCCAAGGACAGACCTTCATTCACCAAGCTCCCCGCTTTCGCGAGGATGACAGCACAAGATACCCCCAAGGGCATCGCCAACCCGTCAAACCAAAGGTTTGCCTCTGGCAAAACCGGGCGGTCTGGCAATGCCCGGCGCGCTGTGCGCTTGAGTCCGGGCGGGTACGGCGGTGAATGAACATCCGCTTCGATCCCATGTTGCGTTTTTTCCGTACGGCGACGAAAGTCAGCTTTAAA
>CALFWN010000335.1 GCA_937928335.1 uncultured Litoreibacter sp.
TACGCCAGGAACGGGTTTCGCTGTGTGGCCTCCAGGCCCGCCCACTCATTTGGGCAGGATCTGGTGGAGCAGACCTGGACCCGGTTGTTGCATGATCCGCTGTAGAAGGACTTGCAATCGTCCGAGCGCTTGGCTAAGTCAGCCTCGTGTGCCGCCTTAGCTCAGTTGGTTAGAGCACTGGTTTGTGGAACCAGGGGTCCCCCGTTCAAGCCGGGGAGGCGGTACCATCCTCCCCTCTTTTTTATTGCACGATATCGACCGTTTGCATCAGCTCATTTGTGACCCGGTCGAAGATCAGGATCTGGTTCCCGGTCGTGACCACCGCGTACCAGTCCGTGCTGGCGGTGAAGCTTTGCGCGGTGGTGCCGTCCGGCAGGGTGATCTGATCGGGGATCGCCAATCCGGGGCTGGGTTGCTGCACCCTGATGACAATCAGCGCGATCAGGATTAGAAGGCCCCCAATCATCACCGCTGTCAGCGTGGTCACCAGACGGCGCAGAAATTTCAGGTTGGCGGGTTCCGCCACCTCAGCTTCGGGAAGTCTCATGTCTGACGCCACTCTTGTCTCCGTTGAAATCAGCGACCCTGCGCCTGGCCGACTTGATAAGGCATTGGCGCGCGACGTGCCAGTGGAGGCGAACCTGTCGCGCTCACGGCTGGCGCGGCTGATCGCCGAAGGGGCCGTGACGCGGCGCGGCGTGGCGGTCACAGACCAGAAGGCCAGGGTGGTGGCGGGCGAGGTCTACGACATCGCGGTGGCGGCAGCGGTTGATCTGGAAACCGGCCCCGAAGACATCCCGCTTGATGTGGTCTTTGAGGATGCGGCCCTGATCGTGGTCAACAAGCCCGCAGGCATGGTGGTCCACCCCGCGCCGGGCTCGCCTTCGGGGACATTGGTCAACGCGCTGCTACATCATTGCGCGGGCAGCCTGTCGGGCATTGGCGGGGCGAAGCGGCCGGGCATTGTGCACCGGATCGACAAGGACACATCCGGCCTGCTGGTTGTGGCCAAATCTGACGCCGCGCATCACGGGCTGGCGAAGCAATTCGAAAAACACAGCGTCACGCGGCATTACCGGGCGCTGGCCTACGGGATGCCTGACGCCGCCGACCCACGCCTGCGCGGCATGGCGGGGGTGGATTTCGAGGCGGCAAATATATTGCGGGTGAATGCCAATTTGGCACGGCACAAGGCTGACCGGCAGCGCCAGGCCGTGGTCAAGAATGCGGGCCGTCATGCGATCACACGCGCCCGGGTGGTTGAGGGGTTCGGCACGCCGCCTGCCGTCAGTGTGCTGGATTGCTGGCTGGAGACCGGGCGGACCCATCAGATCCGGGTCCATATGGCCTATTGCGGCCATGCGCTGATCGGTGATCCGGTCTATGGCGGCAAACGCAAACTGGCCAGAACCGCGCTGTCTGAGGCAGCGATTGCCGCCATTGGCGCCTTTCCGCGTCAGGCGCTGCACGCGGCCTCGCTGGGGTTTGTGCACCCGGTGAGCGGCGACGCGCTGCAGTTCGAGGCGGATTTGCCCGCGGATCTTGCAGGGCTGGTCGCCGCCCTGAGCCGCTGAATCACGTCTCTGCGAGCGCGTGTTTCAGCCTCTTTTTACGGGGCATGGGCGTGTTTACCTTTTGGTAACATCTGTCTTGCACAAGCAGGTCGCGCGCGTGTTGCATGACGGCCCGCATATCGCCCGCACACCGAATGTGCGCCAAATCCGGCTGCAATATCCTTGAAATTGAACCGACCAGTTCATAATTCTTACTCAAGAAACGATAACCAACCTCAAAAAGGGGGGCACATATATGTCTAATATTGGCAATCTTCCCGCACCAAGCCCGGAACAGGGTCTCAACCGCTACATGCAGGAAATCCGCAAATTTCCGATGCTTGAGCCGGAAGAAGAGTACATGCTGGCCAAAAGATGGGTCGAGGAAGAAGACACCGAGGCCGCGCATAAAATGGTCACCTCGCATCTGCGGCTGGCCGCAAAGATCGCTATGGGCTATCGCGGCTACGGCCTGCCCACGGCGGAGGTGATCTCGGAGGCCAATGTCGGCCTGATGCAGGCGGTCAAGAAATTCGACCCTGAAAAGGGCTTCCGCCTGGCGACCTATGCCATGTGGTGGATACGCGCCAGCATTCAGGAATATGTGCTGCGGTCCTGGTCGATGGTCAAACTCGGCACCACCAGCGCCCAGAAGAAGCTGTTTTTCAACCTGCGCAAGGCGAAAAACCGCATTGGCGCGTTGGAAGATGGCGACCTGCGGCCTGAAAACGTGGCCCGCATCGCCAATGATCTGAATGTGACCGAGGATGAGGTGATCTCCATGAACCGGCGGATGTCGGGCGGGGACGCGTCGCTGAATGCGGTGATCTCGGCGGATGGCGAGGGGGCCACGCAGTGGCAGGACTGGCTGGAAGACGAGGATGCCGATCAGGCTGGGGATTACGCCGAAAAGGACGAGCTGGAAACCCGCCGCGAGATGCTGGCCGACGCCATGTCAGTGCTCAATGACCGGGAGAAAGACATCCTGATGCAGCGCCGCCTGTCGGAGAAAACCGTGACGCTGGAAGACCTGTCCGGCCAATATGATGTCAGCCGGGAACGCATCCGTCAGATCGAGGTGCGGGCCTTTGAGAAGCTGCAAAAGCGTATGCGCGAGTTGGCCGCTGACAAGGGCTTGCTGGCCACCGCCTGACACGGGGCGCCCGGAACGGGCCAAGCTCTGGCCTCAAATCGAAGAAAGCGTCGGCGGGCAAACCTGCCGGCGCTTTTTTGTGGCGCGTGGGGTCGAGCCGTTCTTCGCCAGGCTGATGCTGCGCATCATCGGCGTCACAGGCATGACGCAAGCTATGATCCGGGGGCTGGAACAGTCGCGCGATCTGGTGGCCGCTGCCGCAGAACAGGATCTGTTGAGAACCAATTCCAGGCCCGCCCTTCCGGCGGGCTTTTTTCTGTCCTAGGCTTTGGCCACCAAGCATCGGAGAGGGACATGACGCCAGTCAATTGGGGCATTTTGGGCGCGGCCAAATTCGCGCGGGAGCATATGGGCCCGGCCATTCACGCAGCCTGCGGCGCGCGGCTTTACGGGGTCGCATCGCGCTCGGGCGATATCTCGGGCTTTCAGGCCTTCGCGCCTGACTGCGTGGCATTTGACAGCTATGACGCAGTGCTGGCCGCGCCCGAGATCGACGCGGTCTATATCCCGCTGCCCAACCACCTGCATGTGGAATGGGCCGGAAAAGCGCTGCGGGCGGGCAAACATGTGCTATGCGAAAAGCCGATTGCGATGCGGGCCTCAGAGATCGACCCGCTGATCGCGCTGCGCGACGAGACCGGGCTTTTATGCGCAGAGGCCTATATGATTATCCACCACCCGCAATGGCAGCGCGCGCGCGACATTGTGCAATCGGGCGGCATTGGCGATCTGGTGCTGGTCGACGCGGTGTTCAGCTACGACAATGCCGCCGATACCGGCAATATTCGCAACAAGCCCGAAACAGGCGGCGGCGGCATTCCCGATATCGGGGTCTACACATTCGGGTCCACGCGTTTCGTGACAGGCCAGGAGCCCGGCGCGCTCGAGGCCCAGATCACATGGGAGAACGGCGTCGATGTCTTCGCCCATGTCACTGCCGATTTTACCTCTTTCCGCTATTCATCGGTCACCTCGATGCGGATGCACCCGCGTCAGGAGGTGACATTCCACGGCAAGGACGGCGTGCTGAAACTGACCGCGCCGTTTAACCCCAATGTCTTTGGCGAGGCGCAGCTGCACTGGCACCGCAACCTGCATGGTGGAGGCGCGCCGTCGGTGACGGTGGAGCGCTGGCCCGGCGTCAACCATTACGTGCTACAGATCGAGGCGTTTTGTCGGTCTGTGCGGGAAGGGGCCGCATACCCTGCGACGTTGGAATTTGCCAAAGGCACGCAGGCGATGATCGACCGTGTGTTTGAGGCAGCCACCCCCGCGCCCTGATCCGGTTTCGTCGCAGCTGTGCTGCGCCGACCGGCTGGGGGCTCTGCCCCCAAACCCCCGCTATTCACGGGGGCCAGCCCCCATACCCCCGGGCAAGTGTGTTGTTCAGGCTGGCTGATATGGTCTGTTTTCACGGATCATTGTGTTGAGGATGATGAGCAGTTTGCGGGTGACCGCGATAATCGCCTGCTTTGGCGCTTTGTCGTTTGCCCTGAGTCTGTCTGAGAAGGCGCGTAGTGTAGGGTCGTTTCGCGCGGCACTCAGGCCTGCCATGTACAGCACGTCTCGCAGGGGTTTTCTACCGCCGCCGATCCGACGTGGCAAGTGCCATCTGCAATGGTGTCTCATATCCGCCTGACGCCTCGAACGCGACGCGTTCACCCTGTTTTGCAACGCGCTTTGCGAAGGCTTTCAAGTCTTCATTGCCGACCCGCTCATGGCCATCTGGCCCAACTACGTCGATCCAGCTTTTCGCCACATCGACACCAAACACATTTTCCATCATGATACCCCTGTTCCGTTTGCCGGGAAAACGCCCCTCTGGGGCCTTTTCTTATCCGGCTGCACCACGGAGTCAGCGCCAACTGCTCCAATCAAATGTGCAGGACAAACCAAAGTGGGCGGGGCTCAGGCC
>CALFWN010000336.1 GCA_937928335.1 uncultured Litoreibacter sp.
GGGAAGCGGCGTGTGTTCGCGGCACCCCGGACCTGCTTGCAGGATGACCGGGCAGCCTTCGGCTTCGGCAGCATAGGCGAAGGCGCGCATATCCTCCCAGCCGAGGCAGACCAGCCCGCCCACCGCATGGCCGTTCTTCAGGGCAGGTTGCAGGACATCGGCCAGCGTCGCCAGTGTCATTTGAACTTCGCGATCATGTCTTTGATGCCGGGGATCGTCTCGATCTGATCGGCATGGGAGGGCTGGAAATATTGCACCAGGCTGCGCTGTGACAGGCCGCCGAGGATGGTGAAGTAATACATCTCATAGCCCGGAAGCACTGCGCAGGGGTGGTAGCCGCTATCAAGGCAAATCGTGGAGCCGTCTACGATGTGATAGGCATCCCCCGGCTTGCCGTCTTGACGTTGCAACATCTGAACGCCGGAGCCGTGATCCGGCTTGAAGCGGAAATTGTAGGTCTCGTCATGGCGCGTCTCGATGGGCAGGCGGTCGGTGTCATGCTTGTGGCTTGGAAAGCCGGACCAACCGCCCGCGCCGACAGTGAACAGCTCGCTGACCAGAAGCCGGCCCACCTTGTCATGGTATTTGGTGCCGAGGATATGTTTGATCTTACGGTGGGTCTTGGTGTCGTCAGAGCCGTATTGCACCAGATCCAGCTCGTCCTTGCGCACGGCAAACGGGTCGAGCACTTTGTCATATTTCGCGCCTGCAACGAAAACCTCGGTGTCTTCGGTAACGCAGACCATCGTGGCTTTGGCCCCGGAGGGTACATAGACGCCCTCTGGCTCGCCGCCCCAGACGTCTTTGACACGCTCGCCGATATGGTCGGCCCTGAAGCCTTCTACCTCGATATCGACGCTGCCGGTCGCAGGCACGATGCAGGTTTCAAAGCCGGGCACCTGATATTCAAACGCCTCGCCCTTCCTGAGCTTGACGATGTTGAAATAGTTCAGCGGAACGGTGGCGTCACCAATATCGACGAGCGGCTTGTTCTGGTTGTCATAGGGGGCAATGTGCATGATGTCCTCTCAGGCGCTGCTTGGGCCGGGGTGGGTTTTCAGGAATGCGTTGAGGTCTTCGAGATCTGGCAGCGCCGGGGCGCAACCCGGTTTGCCGACAACAATAGCCGCGCAGGCAGAGCCGCGATGGATGGCGTCCTGCAACCCGTGACCAGAGGCGAGCGCGGCCATCAGCCCGGCCATGAAACTGTCGCCTGCGCCGGTGGGTTTCAGCGCCTCGACCCTGTAGATGCCGGTGCGGATGATGTCTTTGCCAGCATATGTCACCGCGCCTTTCTCGCCCATTTTGTAGATCACCATCGACGCGGTGCTTTGGGCCAGCTCCTGTGCTTTCGCCTCCCCTTTGGCGATGTCGCCTGCCATGAAGCCGAACTCTTCATCATTGCCCACGACCATGTCGGACAGGCTGCCCGCCTTGCTCAACACCTCTTCGGCGACCTGCGGGGAGGGCCAGGAATAGGGGCGATAATCAATGTCGAAAATAATCGGCAGCCCAGCCGCGCGGGCCAGCTCGAACGCCCGGAAAGCGGCGCTGCGGGACGGTTCTGCGGCGAAGACTGTGCCTGCGGTGATCAGGGCGCCATAGGCGGAATAATCCAATGCCTCTACATCTTCGATACTCATCTCGAAATCTGCCGCGCCGTTGCGGTAGATCACGGTCTGATGCTCTGCCACGCGGCTTTCATAGACGGCGAGGGAGTTGCGGAATTCCCCACCAACGGGGCGGACATGCGTGCGGCCAACGCCGTAGTGATCCAGTTGATTGGTGCAATAGCGCCCGATGCTATCATCGGACACGCATGTCACCAGATCGGCTTTGCCCCCAAACCGGCAGATGCCGGCGGCGGTGTTTGCAGCGGACCCTCCGAGGCCGGAGCGGAACTCGGCCGCCTCTTCGGTCTTGGTGCCGGGCGGGTGCGGGAAGAAATCCATGCCCGCGCGACCGATGACCAAAAAATTGTTCTGCCGGATGCCGTCCAGAAGCTGAGACATGTCAAACGCCCTTTCGCTGTTTGGCGCGGGAGGATTCCCAATCCTCATGGGCGGCTTTGACCTTTGGGTTGTCCGTCACATGCGGTGTGCCGACCTCCCACCATGTGTGGCCCTCGGTGGTCCAGCCCTCATAGGGGTCGACCTTCATTACGATCACGCTGGTTTTGTCTGCGGATTTGGCGCGTTTAAACGCCTCGCCCAGCTCGGCAGGGTTGGAGACGGTTTCAGCCTCTGCCCCCATTGATCTGGCATGGGCCTCGAAATCCACGGCGAAAGGCTCCGGCACGGTCGGTGCGTCGCTGATCAGGTTGTTGAAGCTCTCATTGCCGGTGTTGTTTTGCAGCTTGTTGATCACTGCGAAGCCGCCATTGTCGAGCACCAGCAGGATCATTTTCTTGCGCGTCAGCACCGAGGAATAGATGTCGGAATTCATCAGCAGGTAGGAGCCGTCGCCGCAGAAGACGATAGTGTCGCGGTCGGGTTCGTTTTCCGACTGCGCGATCCGTGCGCCCCAGCCGCCCGCGATTTCGTAGCCCATGCAGGAGAAGCCAAACTCTACATCCACCGTGCCAATGCCCAAGGTGCGCCAGTTGGCGGTGACCTCGGCGGGCAGGCCTCCGGCGGCGGCGACAACGCGATCCTGCGGGTCGCAAAGCGCGTTTACCACGCCGATGGCCTGCGCATAGGAGTTCGGGCGGTTGTCATGTGCCACATTGTCAGCGACGTAATTGTCCCAGGACTTGCGCTCGGATTGTGCCTGTTTGGTCCAGGCGGGCGGGGTTTTGTAGCCGCTCAGCTTTTGCCCCAATGCGATGAGGCCTAGCTTAGCGTCGCCCACGACAG
>CALFWN010000337.1 GCA_937928335.1 uncultured Litoreibacter sp.
GACACTACAGTGCGAAGAAGCAGACGTTTTACCGTTTCAGGTTTTTGAAGTTGACATACCTCCGCTACAAATAATCTTAGCGCCAATCTCGGAACTGCACTCTGCCGCCAGGGCGCTGGCTGCGGTTTCGATCATGGTCTCAAGCCCGCTCAGGCTAAGCCCCGCGTAAAGCAGCCCAGTGAGGGCCTCGAACCGTGGCAAGCCGGGGGAGGTCCTGTGCCAGCTTCGGGCCAGATAGGTGGTTTGCCGTGACAGCGATCTGAAATAGCCGCGATTGTCCTCTGCAGACTGGCCGTTGAGCAAGAACAGCGCATGGGTGATCCAGCGTATCAGCCGCCTGCCGGTCAGGTCTGGTGCCCAACCCGGCCCGACGCCTTTGCCGTAATGCGTGATCCAGCCTTGCAACCAACGTTGCGACGCCTTGCGCGCGGCCCCGTCGCTGACGGCGGCCAGATCGTCCAGCCAGCCAAAGCCGTGTATTTCCGCCTCAAACAGTTGATCCGGCGCGGCCAGATCCCAGATGGAGGCGTCTGGCTGGTGGACAAGGTGTCCGCCGAACTGGAAATTCCCGCTGAGAAGCTGACGGCCCCGCGCGAAAGAGCCGCTGCTGCGCGGCTCCGGCTGGTAGACGAAGCCTGTCACCTGCCCGGGCCGCGAGGCCAGCCGCGTATGCAGCCGGTCAACCAGCGATACTTTGGTGATGGGGGCCACCCGTTTTGCCCCGCCGCCCCATGTCAGGACCATATCTCGCAACTTCATGCTTGTTCTTGTTGCACCGATATTAGCGGTCTGCGAACTGCGCTGTCATGGCCTAGCCGGGCTTGCGAAGTGAAATCATGAAGAAGCCGTCCATTCCGCCACACTCTGACAGATGGTCAGGCCGCAGCCGGATGCCGCCCCCCGGATGCAGCCAATCAGGGGAGATACCAAGCTGCTTTGCATCAGGGGTGATCTCGGTCAGAGCGTGGCGCGCGATGGCGGTTTTGGCCTGACGCTCGCCTTCCTCGGTCAGCAGCGAGCAGGTGCAATAGACCAGCCGCCCGCCCGGTTTCAGGGCAATCAGCGCCCGGTCGATCATGGCGGCTTGCAGCTCGAACAAGGGGTCCATGTCCTTGCCGGTCTTGGCAAAAGGCAAATCGGGGTGACGGCGGATGGTGCCGGTGGCGGAACAGGGCGCGTCAAGCAGGATCGCATCGTAGAACTGCTCCGCCTCCCATTCCAGAATATCGGCGCGGATCAGCTCTGCGTGCAACCCGGTGCGGGCGAGGTTCTCTTTGACGCGGGCCATGCGTTTCGAGCTGGCATCAACCGCTGTTACCTCCGCACCCGCAGCGGCAAGCTGCATCGTCTTGCCGCCCGGTGCGGCACACAGGTCCAGCACGGCTTCACCCTGTTGCGGGTCCAGCAACCTGACCGCCAGCGCGGCGCCTGCATCCTGTACCCACCAGTCGCCATCCTCATAGCCGGGCAAGGCCGAAACCTGCCCGCCTTTGGGCAGCCGAACGGTGCCGGTGGGCAACAGCGTGCCGCCAAGCGTCTGGGCCAGCGCCGGGGCAGCTGTTGCATCTTTCGGGGTCAGATCTAGCGGCGCACCTGCCAGATGGGCCGCTTCAATCGCTTGCACGATCTCCTCGCTATAGATGTGCACGATCCGGCGGCGGAGCCATTTGGGCAATCGGGGCACCGGCAGCTCGGCCCAGATATCCGCGCCCTCGACAGCGACCTTTCGCAAGACCGCATTGGCCAGCCCCGACATACGGCGCGACTGCCGGCTGCGGCGCATCAGGGTGACAGCGCTGTCCACCACACCATGCGGGGCCTCGTTCTCGACCAGCAATTCAATGACGGCCAACCTCAGAACATTCAGGGCGGTCAGCGGCGGCATCCGGTCGACATAGCGCTCAATCAACGCGTCCGCGCGGCTGAGATGGCGCAGGGTCTCGGTGGCGAGCCTTTGGGCGCGGGCCTTGTCGGCCGGAGCGAGGCCCGACAGAGGCCCGATCCCTTGCGTAAGTTCCGACAATTGCAGCCGGTCTTCCAGAACCCCGTCAAGCAGGCCAATGGCACCTTCTCGTGCGGCAAAGGCGCTTTTGTCCTGTTTCGGTGTCCTCTGCGGCGTCTCAGCCATGCGCTGCCTTTCGATCTTCGCAGCAAGCGAAGCTTGTTTCTCTATCCGGCTGGCGTATATCAGCAGGTATGAGCAAACAAGCAGACAAACCTATCCCCGAGGCCGCCAAGCGCGCATTGGCGGAAGCCGAGGAACGGCGCAAGGCCGCCAAAGCTGCCAAATTGCCCCCCGAATTGGGAGGGCGCGACGGGCCGGAGCCCGTGCGTTACGGTGATTGGGAACGCAAGGGAATTGCGGTAGATTTCTAGCGCATCTTCAGATCGGCAAACTCGCCCGCGCCCCGGTCAGAGGTGAAGCGGATCGTGTCGCCGTCGATTGTGACTTCCTGACAATTTGGCCCAAGGTCCTGACGACCCCAGAAAAGCGACCGGCAGAAATACCCGTCGCGCCATTGCCATTCGCCGCGGACCCGGATGCCGAAGGCGCGGCCCTTGATCTGCCCCGCCGGGGTGACATTGACCGAGATGCCGGTGATCTTGAGATCCTTGCCCTCAATGGCTTGGACGAATTCCTCACGGCTCTCGATTTTCTCGAAAGCCAATGCTGTGGCTGGCAGGAGCATACAGGTCAGGCCCACCATAGCTGCCGCGATTTTCCCAGATTTCTGCATCTTGCTGCTCCAGCTTTTTTGCATCGTCCATGACGATACGCAGCAAGAGGCGCTTTGGTTCAGTTCCAGAGGAAAATTCTTCAGCCGCTACAGCCCCAGAACATCCATCATGTCATACTGGCCCGGCCCTTTATCCTGCCCCCAAAGCGCGGCTTTGAGTGCGCCGCGGGCGAAAATCACCCTGTCGGTGGCCAGATGGCGCAGTACGATGCGCTCGCCATCGGCGGCAAACACCACGTCATGCTCACCCACAACATCGCCGCCGCGAATGGCCGTGAAACCAATATCGCCGGGCTTGCGGGCGCCTGTAATCCCGTCTCGGCCACTGTCTTTGACGTCAGCCAGCGAGACCCCACGCCCCTGTGCCGCCGCCTCGCCCAGCATCAGCGCGGTGCCGGAGGGGGCGTCGACCTTGTGGCGGTGATGGGCCTCTACCACCTCGATGTCGAAATCCTCGTCCAGCGCTTCGGCCACCATCCGGGTGAGCTTGGTCAAAAGGTTCACGCCAAGGCTCATATTGCCAGCGCGAATAATCGGCGCATGACGGGCAGCGGCGGCGATCCTGGCAAGGTCTGCATCCTCCATCCCGGTTGTGCCGATCACATGGACAGCGCGGGCCTGAGCTGCCAGCTCTGCATGAGCGACAGTCGCGGCGGGGGAGGTGAAATCGATAATGGCCTGCGCATCCTTGACGACCTCAATGGTGTCGCTGACGACCGGCACGCCGATTGCGGCACCGCCCAGCGCCGCGCCAAGGTCCTGGCCGATCCAGTCATGGCCCTCGCGCTCTGTGACGCCGACCAGATGGCATTTGTCAGAGGCCTGAACGGTCTCAATCAACATACGGCCCATACGGCCTGATGCGCCTGTGATCACGATACCCGGTCCGCTGGTCATCTGGTGGTCCTTTCTTGATGCCCGAGAGGTTTAGGCCCCATTGCACCATGCTCGCAAGGGGCTTAAGTGGCACGCTATGGCAAAGAAATCTAATTTCTCCGGGGCGGGGCCGTCCCAAAGGCAATTGCGTGTGGGCGAGCTGATCCGCCGCACCCTGGCCGATGTGCTCAATCGGGGCGACATTCACGACCCTGATCTGAACCGGCTTTCCATCACGGTCTCGGAGGTGCGTATCACGCCGGATCTGAAAATCGCGACGGCATTCGTGCTGCCTCTGGGCGGCGACAAGCGCGAGGAAACCATCGAGGCGCTGGCCCGCAACAAAGGCGAGCTGCGCCGCGCCTTGAGCAAGGAAATGACGATGAAATACGCGCCAGACCTGCGCTTCCTGCTGGATGAGAGCTTTGACCGCATGGACGAGACCAACCGTCTGCTCAACCAAGAGGCCGTGCGCCGCGACGTGGAAAGCTAGAGCCCAGGCGCGCCTGACGGGTCATTGACGCCAAAGGCAGGCGGCAGTAGCACGCGGTCTCATTTTGCAGGTAAGGAACTTCCCCCGTGGCACGCCGTAAAAAAGGTCGCGACATCTCTGGCTGGCTGGTGGTCGACAAGCCCGCAGGCGTCAGTTCCAATACTGTGGTGGGCAAAATCCGCTGGGCTTTTTCGGCCAATAAGGCAGGCCATGCCGGGACTCTGGACCCGGAGGCAACAGGCATTCTGGCGATTGCCCTGGGGGAGGCCACCAAGACGGTCCCCTATATCACCGACGCGCTGAAAGCCTATGACTTCACCATCCGGCTGGGCGAGGCGACCAACACGGATGACAGCGAGGGGGAGGTCATTGCCACCTCGGACCTGCGCCCGTCGGATGAGGAAATCATCGCCGCACTGGCCCCGTTCACAGGGGATATCTTGCAGGTGCCCCCGAAGTTTTCCGCCGTGAAAGTAGATGGCAAACGCGCCTATGCGCTTTCGCGCAGCGGGGAGGATGTCACGCTGGCCGCGCGGCCGCTTTATGTGGATGAGCTGACCCTGCTGGAACGGTCGGACCCCGATCATGTGACCTTGCATATGGTCTGCGGCAAGGGTGGGTATGTCCGCTCCATCGCGCGTGATCTCGGGGATGCGCTGGGCTGCCACGGACATGTCCGCAGCTTGCGGCGGGTCTGGTCCGGCCCGTTCGAGCTGGAAGACGCCGTCACACTGGAGCAGGTCGAGGCGTTGGCCAAGACCCCCGAGATTGACGAGATGTTGCTGCCGCTGGAAACCGGGCTGGCTGACGTACCGGAGCTGCCGACTACCATTGATGGGGCGCGCAAGCTGCGCAATGGCAATCCGGGCATGGTTCTGGCGTCGGATGCGCAATATGGCGATGAGGCCTGGGCCTCGCTGGACGGCAAAGCCGTCGCGGTGGGGCGGTATAAGGCCGGGGAGCTGCATCCGAGTCGCGTTTTCAAACAGTGATACGCGACACGCGCCCAAATCATTACAGCTAGGTGCGCCAATGCACGTGCCTCTTTGAAAAATGAGAGGTGGGGCTGGGTTTGTGCCCGGATTTGTTACAGAACCGATCACGCCGCGCGGCCTTTGATCAGGTCCCCGTGAGCGGGGTATCTGCGAGCCGCCGCGGTTGGCTAGACAGGATGCAACAGAAACACCCCCCTTAGGAGGCACATCATGACCAAGACTTCTCCCTGGACCATCCTCATCGCAGGCGCATTGGCCACGCTTGCCTTTGATTTCTTCGGCCAGGCGCTTTCGCCGTTGCTGGGCTTTTCGAAACTGGCCCCCGCCGGTCTGGCGCAATCCACTGTGCAAACCGTGTTCGGCGCGGCGCCTAAAGGCATTGGCGACGCGGTGCATATCATCAACGGGTTGATGATCTACTCGCTGGGCTATGTTCTGGTCGCCCGGCCCGTTCAGGCACGCATCTGGCCCAGCCTGCACTGGTCAGTGACCGCTGTGGTCTACGGTGTCGGGCTTTGGGTTTTCGCCCTTTACGGGGTCGCGCATCTGATCACCGGGAACGCGCCTTTCCTTGGCTGGACCGGCATCACCTGGGTCGCGCTTTGGGGCCATATCCTTTATGCCTTGGTGCTTGTCTGGGCGATTGAAAAAGCGCCGCTGAGCCTGGGTCACAAAACCGCCGAGGCTTGAAGAGGCAATCATGGCCTGCCACAAGGCGGGCCATGATCACGCGCACCCATCTCAAAGACGACGCAGCCAGCACGGCCACCTATTCAGACTGCGAGCGATACCGCTACGACCTGACCCGGGTGTGGGATGGCGAGCGCCGTAAAATCGCCTTTGTGATGCTGAACCCGTCGACCGCAACAGAAGTGCAGAACGACCCCACGGTTGAGCGTTGCGAGCGCCGGGCGCGGGCTTTGGGCTATGGCGCTTTTCGGGTCTGCAACATTTTCGCCTGGCGTGACACCGACCCGTTTGCAATGCGCAAGGCGCCTGAGCCCATCGGCCCCTCCAATGACGCCGCCATCACGCAGGCCTGCCACTGGGCTGACACCGTGGTTTGCGCCTGGGGCACGCATGGGGCGCATCTGGGGCGCGGGCCGCAGGTTGAGACGCTGATGCGCGCCTCCGGCAAGCCGCTCTTTCATCTCGGGCTCAGCAAGGCGGGTCATCCCAAACACCCGCTCTATATTGCCTATGCCCAGCAGCCTGAGCCCTGGGGCTGAAAGGCGGCAACATGACGGGCCGCAAGGAATCGCTTCCCTTTTTAACGCGGGCACCCTATACGCGCTCATCCGCCTTTGGTGGAGCCTCCACGGGCCTTGCTGGACGACATCCCGGCCTGCGCCATAACCCTTAACCATATGAAGGAGACCCCGATGTCGATCACTGCTGAAGAAAAAGCCCGCGTCATGAAAGAATTTGCGACCAAGGAAGGCGATACCGGTTCGCCAGAGGTGCAGGTTGCGATCCTGACATCGCGTATCACAACGCTGACCGAGCATTTCAAAACCCACAAGAAAGACAATCACGGCCGCCGCGGCCTGCTGAAGATGGTTGCTCTGCGCCGCAAACTTCTGGACTACACCAAGGCCAAAGATGAAGCGCGTTATCAGGACCTGATCAAACGTCTGGGCATCCGCCGCTAGGTCTGGCACACAGGCCTGATGAAGAAGTCTCTCTATCAGTTTTATGGCGCGATCCTTGCGACTGCAGGGGTCGCGTTTTGCGTTCTGGCCATCCTTGCCCGGACTGACGGTCTTTTGGTCTACGCGCTGGATGACCCCTATATCCACCTTGCTGTTGCAGAGAATTTGGCCGGCGGGCATGGGTACGGCATCAATCCGGGCGAGGCTGCGTCGCCCTCATCCTCCATACTCTTCCCATTTCTGCTGGTGCCGCTTGTCGCAATCGGCCTTGGCCATCTCGCGCCTTTCGTGCTTGCCTTCATCGGCGCGATTGGATGCGCCTGGTTGATGAGCGATCTGGTCTGGCGTGTCTACAATGCCGCCGGGCCTGCGCAATACGCCCCGGAGCCTTTGCTTGTGCTGCCGCTGGCCCTGCTTTGTGCCAATGTGGTCGGGCTGACGCTGACGGGAATGGAACACACGCTCCATGTCTGGGCCAGCCTTGCCATTCTCGTGGGTATCATTGCGCTGCGCACGGATCACCCCGCTCCACGCGCTTTGGTGCTCGGGATCATTTTCGCGCCTTTGCTGCGGTTCGAGGGGATGGCGTTGAGCCTTGCCGCATTGGTGATGCTCGCGCTGACAGGGCGTTTGCGGCTGAGCCTTTTGCTTGCCGGCCTCATAGCGTCCGCCTTTGTGGCCTATGTCATATATATGTCATCGCTTGGGCTGCCCTTGCTGCCAAGCAGCGTCATGACCAAACATGCCGCATCGGCGGCAATGCTGGGCGAAGGGCAAGGCAACCCGGTAAACCAGATCATACGCAACG
>CALFWN010000338.1 GCA_937928335.1 uncultured Litoreibacter sp.
GGACGAATTGAGATGTTTGCATGGACGTTAGATCACCTCGCGGGGGTTTAAAAGCATTGCCGTTCGGCCGAATTGACCGTAGATCCTTGCTCTATCTGCGACATTTGTCAGCGCGGCGACGCTTGCCTGCAAGCCCGCGCCTGGGGAGAAAATATAATCTATGGAAAGACTTAGCGGGAAACGTGCGCTCGTGACGGCGGCGGGTCAGGGGATCGGGCGCGCCAGCGCGCTGGCGATGGCAGATGAAGGCGCAAAAGTCTTTGCAACTGATATCAACGAGGCAACGCTGGCCGATCTGAGCCATCCCAATATCGAGACCTGCCTGCTGGATGTGCGCGACCACGCCTCTATCGAGGAAGGTGTCGCGCGGGCCGACCCGGATGTGGTCTTCAACTGCGCAGGCTTTGTGCATCACGGATCGATACTCGACGCCACCGATGACGAATGGGCCTTCGGGTTTGACCTGAATGTGCGCTCCATGTTCTGGGTGATGCAGGCCGCTTTGCCCGCGATGCGCACGCGCGGCGCGGGCTCGATCATCAACATGTCATCGGCGCTGTCATCCATCATCGGCGCGCCGAACCGGTTCATCTATGGCACGACCAAAGCGGCGGTGATCGGCATGACCAAATCGGTGGCGATCGAGTATATCAAAGAGGGCATACGCTGTAACTGTATCTGCCCCGGCACTGTGGAAAGCCCCAGCTGGCACGACCGCGTCAAGGCATTGGGCGAGGAGCTGGGCAGCTATGAGGCCGGGATGGACGCCTTTGTCGCCCGCCAGCCAATGGGCCGGGTGGCAACGGCAGAGGAAATCGCCGCATTGGTGGTGTATCTGGCCAGCGATGAGAGCGCCTTCACCACCGGTCAGCCCCATATCATCGATGGCGGTTGGTCTGGCTGAGGGCAGAGTTGAGTATTTGGAACCAAATGGAAACAGGGGCGTCTCACGAACAGGGGGCGCGTTAACCTTAATGGGATGTGAAGATGACCGATAAGCCGAAGCTGAGATCACAGAAATGGTTCAACAATCCTGACAATCAGGAAATGACCGCGCTTTATCTGGAGCGTTACCTGAATTACGGGCTCACCCGCGAAGAGCTGCAATCGGGCAAACCGATCATCGGGATTGCGCAGACAGGCAGCGACCTGTCCCCGTGCAACCGCCACCATATCGAGCTGACCAAACGGGTGCGCGACGGGGTGATTGCAGCCGGTGGCACGGTGATCGAAGTGCCGGTGCATCCCATTCAGGAAACCGGCAAGCGCCCCACGGCGATGCTGGACCGCAACCTGGCCTACCTGTCTTTGGTCGAGACCTTGTTTGGCTACCCGCTGGACGGCGTGGTGCTGAATATCGGCTGCGACAAAACCACCCCCGCTCTGCTGATGGCCGCCGCGACGGTCAATATTCCGGCCATCGCCCTGAGCGTGGGCCCGATGCTGAATGGCTGGTTCAACGGCGAGCGGACCGGGTCAGGCACCATCGTCTGGAAGGCGCGCGAGATGCAGGCGGCGGGTGAGATCGATGATGACGGGTTTATGGACCTCGTTGCCTCCTCCACGCCCTCCGTGGGCTATTGTAACACGATGGGCACGGCGACGACGATGAACTCGCTGGCCGAGGCTTTGGGGATGCAGCTGCCGGGCTCTGCCGCGATCCCGGCACCCTATCGCGAGCGGGGTCAGATGAGCTATTTCACCGGCAAACGCATCGTCGAGATGGTGCATGAGGACCTCAAGCCATCCCAGATCATGACGCGCGAAGCCTTTGAAAACGCTATCGTTATCAACTCGGCCATAGGCGGCTCGACCAACGCGCCGATCCATCTGAATGGTGTGGCAAAGCATCTGGGTCTCACTCTCACCAATGATGACTGGCAGGCTTTGGGACATAAGGTGCCGCTTCTGGTGAACCTGCAACCGGCGGGCAAATATCTGGGCGAGGATTACCACCGTGCGGGCGGCGTACCTGCCGTGATTGGCGAGTTGATCAAGGCCGACCTGCTGCCCCATCCCGAGGTGATGACCGCCAATGGCAAGACCATGCGCGAGAATTGCGAAGGCGTGCTGACAAGCAACCCGGACGTGATCTATTCGACCGACGCACCCATGCTGAAAGACGCGGGCTTCATCAATCTCAGCGGCAACCTGTTTGACAGCGCGATCATGAAAACCAGTGTGATCTCCAGGGAATTCCGCGACCGCTACCTGTCAAACCCGGACGACCCCAACGCCTTTGAAGGCCGGGCGATTGTGTTTGACGGGCCAGAGGATTTCCACCACCGCATCGATGATGAAAGCCTCGACATTGACGCGCATTGCATCCTGATCATGCGTGGCGCCGGCCCCAAAGGCTATCCCGGTGGCGCGGAGGTCGTGAACATGCGACCGCCCGCTTATCTGCTGAAGAAAGACATCCATGCGCTGCCTTGTGTGGGCGACGGGCGGCAGTCGGGGACGTCGGGATCTCCCTCGATCCTGAATGCCTCCCCCGAGGCTGCGGATGGCGGCGGGCTGGCATTGGTCCAGACCGGGGACCGGGTGCGGATTGACCTTGCCAAATGCACCGCCGACATGCTGGTCGATGATGCCACATTGAAGGCGCGGGCGGAGAAACTGGTCAATGGCTCGATTGAAGTGCCCGACAGCCAGACCCCCTGGCAGGAAATCTTCCGCACCCTCGTCCGCCCCTTCTCTGAAGGGATGACGCTGGACGGCGCGGCCAAATACCAAGACATTGCGCATCGCTATATGCCGCGCGACAATCACTAGGAGTTATTCAATGAAACTGGTACGTTACGGCGATGCGGGCGCGGAAAAACCCGGCATGATCGACGCGGACGGAACGCTGCGCGACCTCAGCGCGCATGTCTCCGACATCAATGGCGGGGTGCTGTCCGGCCAGCTGGATATGCTCAAAGCGCTCGACCCGTCTGGCCTGCCCGCGGTGGAGGGCAACCCGCGTCTGGGGCCATGCGTGGGCGAGATTGGCAAATTCCTGTGCATCGGGCTGAACTTTTCGGATCATGCCGACGAGATGGGGCTGGACTACCCGGCGCACCCGATCCTGTTTTTAAAGGCAAATTCCGCCATTATCGGGCCCAATGACACGGTGATGATCCCGCGCGGGTCGACCAAAACCGACTGGGAGGTCGAGCTGGGTGTGGTCATTGGCAAGCCCTGCAAATATGTCTCGGAGGCCGAGGCGTTGGACTATGTGGCGGGCTATTGCATCGTCAATGACGTCTCGGAGCGTGACTTTCAGACCCAGCTGACGGGCCAATGGACCAAGGGCAAAAGCTGCGACACCTTTGGGCCGACAGGCCCCTGGCTGGTCACGGCGGATGAGATTTCGGATGTCCAGAACCTGTCTATGTCATTGGATATAAACGGAAAACGGATGCAGACCGGCAGCACGGCAACGATGATTTTCGGGGTGGCCGAGATCATCTCCCATCTCAGCCAGCTGATGACGCTGCACCCCGGCGATGTGATTTCGACCGGGACGCCTCCGGGTGTGGGCGGCGGCATGAAGCCGGAGCCTGTGTTCTTGAAAAAGGGCGATGTGATGGAGCTGAGCATCGAGGGTCTGGGCACCCAGCGCCAGAGCGTGGGGGCAGACGCATGAGCAAGCCGGGATTGCTGCTGATCGGCGGCGCAACAGACGTCATGCTGGAGCAGATGGAGGCCGAGTTCACGCTGCATAAGATGATTGATATCAATGACTTCAACGCTTGGGCGGCCGAGAACGGAGCCTCGATTGAGGCGCTGGCCACCAACGGCCATGACGGCGTCCCGACCCATGTGATGGAGGCCTGTCCGAACCTGAAAGTCGCCTCTGCCTATGGGGTCGGGTATGACGCGATTGACACGGAGGCCTGCGTGAAGCGGGGGATCAAAGTGTCACATACGCCGAATGTTCTGAACGCGGAAGTTGCCAATACGACCATGTTGCTTTTGCTGGCCTGTTTCCGAAATTTCCTTTCAGATGAACGACATGCGCGGTCTGGGGACTGGGAAAAGCAGGGCAATGCGCCCCTGTCGCGCTCGCCGGACAACCGCACCATCGGCGTCCTAGGAATGGGGCGGATCGGGCAGGAAATTGCTGAGCGTTTACAGGTGTTTAACCCAGAAATACTCTATCACACCCGGTCCAAAAAGGGCCTTCCTTACGAATATTGCGAGACTTTGGTAGGCATGGCTGAGCGCTCGGACGTGCTGATCTGCATCACGCCGGGCGGGGCATCGACCAATAAAATTGTTAATAAACAAGTGCTTGAAGCGCTTGGGCCGGAGGGCGTGGT
>CALFWN010000339.1 GCA_937928335.1 uncultured Litoreibacter sp.
TAACGCTGGCATCGGCCCCGTCCGAGATGGTGATCTGGCTATAGGAGCTGATCTGAAAGCTGGAGCCAGCCGTCGCGAAACTGGCCATAGCATCCGTCATGGTCGTGTCGGTTCGAAACGCCCCAAAAATTGTCGTCGGCATTGCTCTCACCCCATTACTGGGTTCATTCTTTTCCTTTGATTACCACAGAGTAGCCCGCCCGAGTATGCGCGGCGCATATGACGGCAACTGCCCCAGCATAATTGCAACACCGGCCTGTCTGGGCAGGTGCCGCGCGCGCCCGGCAACATGGGCCATCGCGGTGCGACCGGGCTTTTCTTGTCGCGGGCACTGGTCCTTGGCGGGATGCGGGACTAGGTTACAGCGCCCAGCCCTCCCGAAAGCCGCAAAAGCCTATGGTCACCGAAGTTTCAAACGCCCGCCTGAACCAGGATTTGCGCCGCGACGGCTGGCGCGTCGTCAAGCGGGTGATCCCCTATCTGTGGCCCGATGATCAGGCCTGGGTGAAGCGCCGCGTGGTGATCGCGCTGGGCTTTCTGCTGCTGTCGAAAGTGGTGGCCGTGATGGCGGCGCCTTTATTCGGAGCCTCCGTTGACGCGCTTGGCGGCGAGGAGGCAGGCCCGGCCTGGATGCTGGGGGCGGGCGCCATTGGCCTGACATTGGCCTACGGCTTTGCCCGGCTGGTCAATGTGGGCTTTCAGCAATTGCGCGACGTGGTCTTCGCGCTGGTGGGCCAGCGCGCCCTGCGGATGCTGGCGCTGGAGACCTTCACCCATATTCACCGCCTCTCGATGCGCTACCACATCACCCGCAAGACCGGCGGGCTTTCACGGATTATCGAGCGCGGCGTCAAGGGCGTGGAGTTCCTGCTGCGTTTCCTGCTGTTTTCCATCGGACCGCTGATCCTTGAGCTGCTGATGATTGGCGTCATTCTGGCTTTTGTGTTTGATATCTGGTACTTGGTCGTCGTTCTTGTCACGCTTGCGCTTTACACATGGTTCACCTTCGCGGTGACCGAATGGCGCGTGAAGATGCGCAAGGAGATGAATGACCAGGACACTGATGCCAACCAGAAGGCGATTGATTCACTGCTGAATTTCGAGACGGTGAAATATTTTGGCGCGGAGGCCCGCGAGGCCGCGCGCTATGACGGCGCGATGGAGAAATACGTGGCCGCGGCGCTGAAGACCTCCTACTCGCTGGCCTTTCTGAATTTCGGGCAATCCCTGCTGATCACCGGCGGGCTGGTGGCCGTGATGGTGATGGCCGCTTTGGGCGTGCAGGAGGGCAGCCTGAGCGTGGGCGATTTCGTCATGGTGAACGCCTATATGATCCAGATCGTGACGCCTTTGAACTTTCTGGGCACAGTCTACCGCGAGATACGTCAGGCGCTGGTCGATATGGGCGAGATGTTCGACCTGCTGGGCCAACCCGCGGAGGTGACCGATAAGCAGGACGCAAGCGCGCTGGTGGTGGAGCGCGGCGTGGTGGAGATGCACGACGTCCGTTTCGGTTATGACGCGGCCCGGCCCATTTTGAAGGGCGTGTCCTTGCGCGTGGGCGCGGGGCAGACGGTGGCGATTGTGGGGCCGTCCGGCTCGGGCAAATCGACCATCGGGCGGCTGCTGTTTCGGTTCTATGACGTGGGCGAGGGGGCCTTGACCATTGACGGGCAGGACCTGCGTGACGTCACCCAGGACAGCCTGCACGCCCAGATCGGCGTGGTGCCGCAGGACACGGTGCTGTTCAACGACACGGTGCTTTACAATATTGCCTATGGCCGCCCCGAGGCGTCACGGGCCGAGATCGAGCAGGCGGCGCGGGACGCCAAGATCCATGATTTTATCCTGTCCCTGCCGGATGGCTACGAGACCACGGTGGGCGAGCGCGGGCTGAAGCTGTCGGGCGGCGAGAAACAACGTGTGGGGATCGCCCGGACGCTGCTGAAGAACCCACCGATTTTGCTTTTGGACGAGGCGACCTCGGCGCTGGACACGGAGACGGAAGCCGACATCCAGGAGGCCCTGCAAGGGCTGGGCGCGGGGCGGACGGTGATCACCATCGCGCATAGGCTGTCCACCATCGCCCATGCCGATGAGATCGTGGTGCTGGAAGGCGGCGTGATCGTGGAGCGCGGGCCGCATGACGACCTTCTGGCACGCGACGGGCGCTATGCGGCACTGTGGCAGCGGCAATTGTCGGAAGAAGAGGCTGTGGTGGCTTGAGGGTCTGGTTTTGCGCCGACTGCGTCGTCGCGACGCCGGGGAAGCTCCGCCTCCCCGGACCCCTCGGGAGGTATTTTTGAAGCAGTGATAGACGAGAGGCTATCGCGGGCAAAGCCTCTCACGGGGGCGGGGGCGTGCTGTAGTGTGGGGTCGTGCTTTTGGGCGGCGGCTCAGTCGAATTGGCGCAGGAAGCGGCTGAGCCTGGGCAGGCCCTCGCGCAGGATATGGGGGTGGTTGGCGAAGCCGATGCGGGCGTAGCCTTCGAGATCGAAGGCGGAGCCGGGGGTGAGCAGGACGCCGGTTTGATCCAGGAGTGCGGTGCACAGATCGTGGCTGGGGATGTCCATATCGTATTTCAGCAGGCAGATCGTGGCGGCTTGCGGCCTGGTGTAGCTGATGCGGGGCTCGGAGCGGACCCAGGCGTCGAGCGTCTTGAGATTGGCGCGGGTGATCTGGCGGGAGCGGGCGAGCAGCGCGTCTTTGGCCTCCAGAGCCATCGTGGCGAAATGCTCGTCAAGCTGGCCCACGCTGATCGTGTCATAGTCGCGGTGGATCATCACCTGCGCGATGACCTCGGCAGGCGCTGCAATCCAGCCCAGCCGCAGGCCGGCGAGTGAGAAGGCCTTGGACATGCCGGCCGTCGAGATACCCTTAGAGTAGAGATCGGCCATAGCGGGGGTCATCTGGTCGCCTGCCTGTTCGGTGCCGCGATAGACCTCGTCTGACAGGATGTAGGCGCCAGAGGGCGCGACGATCTCGATCAGCTGTTTGAGATAGGCCTCATCCATCAACGCGCCGGTGGGGTTGTTGGGGTTGGTCAGCGACACCAGCCTGGTGTCGGGGCGGATCAGGGTTTTCAGCGCGTCCAGATCGGGCAGAAAGCCGTCCTCCTCGCGCAGATGCAGGGCGGAAACCTCCGCCCCCTGGCTTTCCGGGATCGCGTAATGCTGCTGGTAGCTGGGCCGGATCGCCACCACATGATCGCCGGGATGGACCAGTGATTTATAGACCAGGGCATTGGCCCCGATTGTGCCATGCGTGGTGACGATAGTGTCGCGGCTCTGCCCGGTATAGAGCGTGGCGATGGCGTCGCGCAGGCGGGGGGCGCCTTCGATGGCTCCATAGGTCATCGGGCGCGACATCAGCTCGGACAGGCTGTCATCATTGCGCCCGGCAAGCTGGCTCAGCTCTGCCAGCGTGATGGAGGCGACGCAGGTTTCGGCCAGATTCAGGTCGCAGTGGTTTTCTGTGGCATTCATCCACATCTCGACGCGAAATTCGCGGATCTTCATGGCCTGTCCCTTCTGTAAAAACGGGCCCTTCTGTAAAATGGGCCCCTTTGTAAAAGCGGGCCCTATTGCACAAGCGGGCTCAGAAGCCGGGCGGCCTCATCGGCGCAGGGGGTCAGGGCGGCGCGGTCCTCGCCGGGATAAAACCGCGCGCGGGTGGCGGTGGGCATGGGCGCAGGCTCAAGAACATGGACGGTGATGCCTGAGGCCCCGGCCTCATCCTGCCAGCTGCGGGCCAGCCGCATCTGCGCGGATTTGCTCAGCCCGTAAGTGGCATGGAAGCGCTTGGATTTGACCGGGTCGTTGAAAAACACGGCCTGCCCCTTGGCGGCTTTCAGCAAGGGTTCGGTGTTGGCGATCAGCCGCGAGGTGGCGCGGATATTGCCCGCGATGGATTTGTCGAGATCCGTCTCGTCCATATGGGAGACTGGGCTGAGCGGTGGCGCATGGATCGCGGCATGGATCAGCAGATCGAGCTTGCCCCAGCGCTCAAAAATAGAGCGGCAGATCTGGCGCATCGCATCATCATTGGTGATATCCACCGGCACCAGCGTCGCTGTGCCGCCCTTGGCCTGAATGCGGTCATCAAGCTCTTCCAGCGCGCCGGTGGTGCGGGCCAGCGCCACGATATGGAACCCCCGGGCGGCCAGATGCTCTGCGCAGGCGGCCCCGAGCCCGCGTGAGGCCCCGGTGACCAGCGCGATTTTCTGTGTATCCTGTGTCATGGCCAAGGGTGTCCCACCCGCCCGGCCTCAGTTCAAGAGGCAAAACGAGGCCACGCCTGCTTGACTTTACATGCTGCACTGCCGAAAACAGGGCAAATCTGGAAAGAGGGCACATTCATGACACTCACCCAAGCCGCCTTTGGCGCGGACACGCTTCTGAAAAAGACATTGCTGGTGATTGCCGGCACCATGTTCATCGCCATTGCGGCGCAAATCTCGATCCCGTTTTTCCCGGTGCCGATGACCTTGCAAACGCTGGCGATCCTGATCGTGGGCCTGAGCTTCGGCGCGCGTCTGGGGGCGGTGACCCTGCTGGCCTATCTGGCTGAAGGTGCTGCAGGGCTGCCGGTCTTTGCCAATGGCGGCGCGACGCTGGCCTATATGGCGGGGCCGACGCTGGGCTTTCTGGCAGGCTTTGTGGGCATGGCCTATATTGCAGGCCTTGCAGCAGGCCGTGGCTTTGGGGCCATGCTGCTGGCCAGCCTGATCGCGGCCGCATTTATCTATCTGCCGGGTCTGGCCTGGCCGCTGGGCGTGGCCAATGCCGTTGGTATCGAGGAAGGTTGGGTGGGCCTGAGCACCGAGAAGGTGATTGCAGCTTTTGCCACCCCGTTCCTGCTGGGCGACGCGGTC
>CALFWN010000340.1 GCA_937928335.1 uncultured Litoreibacter sp.
CTCAGCGCTCTATGACCCTGAAATACCCCATGTCTTGCGTCCCAGGGTGCTGAGTTAGCAACATCTTGAAATGTCATAGAATTGAAGCGAATATTTAGGAGAATCCCTGTTAACTGGCTAAGCTGAACCCGTAACCAGTAAGGGAATCACCATGTCGACATTCTTGTCACGCGAAGTCCAGGCCGGCCTGGAGGCGGCACAAAAGCAAGCCATGCGAAAGCGGTCCCGGCTGCGGGTTCATGTGGGCGAGGACGTGTTTCCGATCCTGCAATTTCAGGACAGCACCTTCACCGTAGATGCCGATATGGCGCCGCAATTGCGGGGGTTGGTCGATATTTATGACGGCGGGCGGCACCTCTATCAGGCCTTGATTGTGACCTCCCGCGAGGAGGCGGGGGAGCGGGTGTTCGAATTCAAGCGCAACACCGTCGCTGCCAATAGCGCGCCGCGCGATTTCTACACCGAGCCTGACGCGCCGATTGCGCTTCTGTCACGCTAGGCGCCGAGCTGCTCCAGAACCCAAGCCCCGAACGCGGCCTTGCCGTCGCTTTTTGACGTATCCCCTGAGATCAGCCAATAGGCCCGTGGGGAGGGCCATTCATGCGGGTGCAGCCGTACCAGATCGCCGCGTTCCAGCGCCGTTGCACTGGTCAGCGCATCGCCCAATGCCACGCCTTGGCCCGCGCGGGCGGCGGCTTCCATGATCTGCATATCCTGAAAGATGATCCCGCTTTGGGTATGGGGCGCTTGCGCCCCCGCATCATGCGCCCAGGCGGACCAATCCTTGGTGCCATCAAGGTGAAGAAGTGGCAGCTGCAAAACCTCCTCCGCCGACGGGCTGCGCCCGCCGGTCAAATGTGGGGCCGCGACGGGGAAGAAGGCGACATCCATCAGGTGATGCGCCGCCTCAGGGGCCTGATCCGGCGTCAGGAAACTGACATAGACATCATCCCGTCTGCGGCCGAGATCGCCGTAACCGCGCGGGGTGTTGATGGTGATGGACAGGCCCGGATAGGCCGACATGAACCGCGACAGGCGCGGTGCCAGCCAGTTGGCGGCAAAACCCGGGGCCACGTTCAGGGTCAGGCTGCCTGACAGCTCCGTCCGGTCGCTGGCCTTGGCCAGCCTTTCCAGCGCGGGTGCAACCTCTGCCACATATTGGCGTGCGCGGTGGGTCAGCCGCACCCCGCGCCCTTCGCGGTCAAGCAGGGGGAAGCCCAATAACCCCTCCAACGCCTTCATTTTGTGACTGATGGCGGATTGGGTCAGCCGCATATCCTGCGCGGTGCGGGTGATGGAGCCGGTTTGCGCGAGGCTGACCAAGGCTTGCAGGGCGGAGGTGGACGGGATCAACACATGAATCCATTTCAGGTGAATTTTGAATTTATAGCGTATGACATGAATTTTCTTCCGTGTCATTCTTTGAACGACCCGTCACAGGAGCCTGCTATGGATATCAGCTTTTCCCGCCGCGAGATTTTGACCCCGAAGGAGCTGCGCGCCTTGTCGGAACGATCTGACGCCAAGGGTTTCCTGCAACTTGGCTCGCATTTCGGCGCGATCGCGATTGTGGCGGTCCTCCACGCGCAGGCGATGGGGTCGTGGATGGTTCTGGCCACCGGCTTGGTGCTGGGTGTGCTGTTGAACTTCCTCTATGCGGGCCAGCATGAGCTGTCCCACGCCACGGTGTTCAAGACCCGCAAGCTGAATGAAATCTTTGGCCGCATCATTGGCTTCATCCAGATCTTTCCGCGTGATTTCGACCAGATCATGCATTTTGCGCATCACCAATACACCCAGGATTGGGAGCGCGACGGGGAGCTGGTGCGCGAGCCCTACACCCTGACCACCTATCTTTTATGGCTGAGCGGCCTCACATATTGGCGCAACCGTATTGTCGGCAATACCCGACGTGCCCGTGGCATCATTCTGGAGCCCTATATCCGCACAGAGGAAGAGGCCAAGGTCATCAGGGAGGCCCGCATTCACATCGCGCTTTATGCGTTGATCGTGCTGGCCAGCGTTGCATTTGGCACATGGGCCGCGCTGACATTCTGGATCATCCCGATGGTGCTGACCAAGCCGATCCACCAGCTGCAAAACACGATCGAGCATCTGGGCCTCAGCCACGAGCAGGACATTCTGGAAAATACCCGCTCCACCCGCACCAACGCGCTGTTTCGCTGGCTGTGCTGGCAGATGCCCTATCACACCGCGCATCACACCTTCCCGGCGGTGCCGTTCTGGAAGCTGCGGGAGCTGAACGACAGACTGGAAAGCAAGACGGGCGAGGTGCACTGCATGGGCTGGATTGAGTTCCAGATCGAGGTGATTTCCAAGCTGCGGGCCAAGGATGAAAGCCAATACCCGATGGATGAGGTCTGGGTTGTGCCAACCTCGGGCGGGCGGTCCGCGCGGATACCGGCGGAATGAGGCAACTGAAAACCTACACCTCGCTCTGGGCCATGCAGCCGCATGATCCCAGCGGGGTGAAGCTGCCATATGATCAGGTGTGCGAAATGGTGGCGGAGGCAGGCTTTGACGGCATGGCGATTGACCTTGGTGCCTCTGACGTGGCCGTGGCCCATGCGGTGCGGCCTCATATGGAGCGCAACAATCTGACGCCGCTGATCGTGGCCTTCCCGAAGACCATCGAGAGCCTTGAGGACACGCTGAAGATGGCCAAGGATTTCGGCGCGCCTTTCGTGGATGTGATCGGGCAAGTCATGCCGATTGCGCTGGATGACATGGTGCCGGTGATCGAGACATGGATGGAGATGGCCGACAGGATCGGCCAGCCGATCCAGTTTGAAACGCACCGCAACTGCATCACCAATGACCTCTACACCACGCTGCAGCTGATCGACCGCATCCCCGACATGCGCATCTGTGCCGACCTCAGCCATTACGTGGTGGATCGTGAGTTCTGGTTCCCGCTCTCGGATCATGACCTTGCCCTGATCAGCCACATTCTGGAACGCTCCGACAGCTTTCAGGGGCGTGTTGCGTCGCGTCAGCAAATCCAGCTGCAACTGGATTTCCCGCAGCACCAGAAATGGGTGGAGCTGTTCAAGGGCTGGTGGCGCGAGGGCCTGTCCTCCTGGCGCGACCGCAACGCGGCAGGCGACTGCATTTTCCTGTGCGAACTTGGTCCGCCGGAATACGCCATGACCGGCCCCGATGGCGGCGAGATGTCCGACCGCTGGAAAGAGGCGCAGGTGATCAAGGGCTGGGTGGAAGACATGTGGCGCGATCTCGGCGGCTAGGCCGCGTTGACACGGGCATGGCGCGGCACCTAGCTTTTCCCATGACCAAGACCTACTCCCTTTCCGAAGCGGCGCAGCAGGGCGGCACGCGGCCGCCGGGCAGCCGAGGCTGGTTCCGACCCAAGGTCGACCCAAATGAGATCCGCGCATTGATGAAGAAATCCGACGCAATCGCCACCCGCGACACGGTGATCTGGCTGGGAGCGATGATAGTCTCCGCCGCTATTGCCGCAGCCCTACCTTTCTTTGCAACATTTTTTTTTCTTCATCAAGTTTATCATCCCCGCACCATTCTCGCGCTCCCTCCCAGTAGTAACTC
>CALFWN010000341.1 GCA_937928335.1 uncultured Litoreibacter sp.
CACCAGCCAGCGCTCCACCGCCTTGGCAAACTGCGCGGCCAGATTGGCCATTTGCTCGTCGCGGTCGCGAAACAGCCCCGAGCCGATCACGGTTTCCCCGTCCAGCCCCTCGAAAATCAGCAATTGCTTCGAGCGGTCTTCCAGCCGGTCCAGCGGGTCGGTCTGCCAGATATGCACCGTCATGCTCATCGCGGAGCGCGGCGCAAGCGCCAGCCGCCCGGCCTTGGTGGCCAGAATATAGCCGTCCAGCGAATAGCTGATCGTGTAGGGCGTCTCGCCCTCATAGCGCGCAAACCGCTTGTCAATCGCGCCTTCAAGTGCTGCTTCCCATTCCTCCGCCGAGGCATCGCGCGACACGCCCATCTTGCGGGCATTGGTGGTCACCGCCACATTGCCCAGCAGCCGGAAATCACCCAGATCGACCGGCGCCTCCACCTCCGGGTCGGGCACCGCGCAGGCGGCCAGCGCAAGCAGCGCGGCAATGGTGACAAATCTACGGATCATGCGGCCTCCCCGGAAAGCTGGGCGCAAGGCTACCCGGCCCGCCCCCTGCGTGCAATCGGCGCACCCGGTTGCCGTGGCGCTTGGGCCACATATACTCGACCCCATGAGCGACATGCCCCATCCCACCCCGCCGCAAGTGCCTTTGGTGACCGAGGCCTGGGGCGTGCTGCGTTCGCTCGCCGCCGCACGGCGCAACATCCTTGAGCTGATCCCCGAGATCGCGCTGCGCCAGCCCATCGTGTCGGGCAAGATGGGGCGGCCCTGGCATATGGTGATGGACCCCGCCGCCCTGCGCCGCATCCTGCTGGAGGAGGTCGAGAACTACCCCAAATCCGACGTCACCAAGAACATCCTGCGCCCCGCCATCGGCGAAAGCCTGTTTGTGGCCGAAGGCGCGCATTGGCGCTGGCAACGCCGCGCCGCGGCCCCGGTCTTTACCCATCGCAACATCGCCAATCTGGCTCCGATCATGTCGGCGGCCACCGACCGCTCCTGCGCGCGGATCAAAGCCCAGCTGGGGCGCGGCGCGGATCTGTACCAGGAGATGATGACCGCCGCCTTCGAGGTGATCTCCGACGTGACTTTTTCAGGCGATGAGCAGTTTGACCGCGCCGCCGTGCACCGCGCGGTTGATGGCTATATCGACCAATCCGCCAAAGTGTCGCTGTTTGATCTCTTCGCGCTGCCGGGCTGGATACCGCGCCCGTCGCGGATGCTGTCCAGCGGGGCGATGAAGCAGATGAAGCAGATGTCCGACAGCGTCATCGACGCTCGCCGCGACAAGGGACCGGGCGACATCCCCGACCTGCTGGACCTGCTTTTGGCAGGCGAGGACCCCAAGACCAAACGCGCCATGAACACCGCAGAGCTGCGCGACAACCTGCTGACCTTCATCGTCGCGGGCCACGAGACCACCGCGCTGACGCTCAGCTGGGCGCTTTATCTCTGTGCCTTTGATCAGGGCGTGCAGGACAAGCTGCGCATGGAGGCGCAAGGCGTTTTGCAGGGCCGCGCCGCAGGCGCAGATGATATCCCCGACCTGCCCTATACCCGCGCCGTAATAGACGAGACGCTCAGGCTCTACCCGCCCGCCGCCTTCCTGTCGCGCACCGCACAAAAGCCCGACACGCTCTGCGAGCGCCAGATCCGCAAGGGCGACACCGTCACGCTGCCGATCTACGCGCTGCACCGCTCGCATCTGCTGTGGGAGGAGCCGCACCGCTTCAACCCCGACCGTTTTCTGGGCGAGGCCCCCGTCGACCGCTACGCCTACCTGCCCTTTGGGGACGGGCCACGTATCTGCATCGGCGCCAGCTTCGCCATTCAGGAGGCGGTGATCATGCTCGCCACCATCCTGTCCCGCTTCCGCTTTACCCGCGTGGCAGGCAAAGACCCCAAACCCGTCCTCATCCTGACCCTGCGCCCCGAGGGCGGCGTCTGGCTGAACGTCGAAGAGGCGTGAGGGCGGGGTCGCCCCCTATTTCCTTCGACCACACCTCGCCTCAAGACGAGGACTTGTCACAAGAGCAAGCTGAGAAGGTCAGTTGAAACCGGCGGAGACAAAGCCGTTGTTGGTCTTGGCAGCGCAAAAGGCCGCTTTCACAAGATACGTTTTACTTTAACTGCTACCTGCGACAGGCTAATCTGTCTGTCGGCCTACGGAGAACTCGGCCGATCCATGAGGAGCTTATCGCGGCATGTCCGAACTTGAAATTGAGAAAACTGTCAAAGACCTAGCATTTGAAGAAAGCTGGGGAGATGAGCAATATCAAGAAGAGCTGGTATCGGAAATCGAGGCGCTTTTTGGTCATGCGCTGCCGCAGGATATGCGCTGGTTCTTGCTCAATTATGGCTCGCTCAAGCTGGGGTATGATGATGGATGGGCGATTTACCAAAAAGGCGAGGCTCAGTTTCCTCTCCGATTTGAGCAAGTTGAAAATAGTGTGTTCATCAAGAATAGATATCAGAGTTATCTGGACAACGATGAAGGATGCCATCTGCCCTTTCCTGCGGAAAACTTCTTTCCATTTTCAAAGGTCACAGGGACACATGCACCTTTTTCCTATCGACTATTGGTAAATCTCAACGCCGAGGATTACGGATCTATCTGGGCAGTGGAGCCCTTTCAACAATATGACAATCCAAAACCGTCAAAGGCGGTTCGCGTTGCACAAAGCTTTACCGAACTACTTAAAGACCTTGGCGCTTTTCACGACTTGGACGGGCTTGCAAAGGAGCACAACTTTGCGAACCTTTTACGGTACGCTGCTGCCTACACGCCGTCAGAAAAGGCAAAGCCCAATGTGGCCGAAAGTCCTGTCGCAGTCGTCAGGCAACTGTTAGAAGGCGCGACCACATTTGTTTATGATGGTGCGCAGAGCGTTGTTCATCGGAATGGCAAAGGGTCGGGTGCCGTCGTCAGTATGGCTGGCTTCACTGAAGGTGCTGAGTTTTTTGCGTATCAGACAAAGCCAATTCACGGGCGGGCGACAGATTTCGCGCGTTTCGAAACAGTCTTTTCCGATCCGACCCCATCCGATCCTTTGATCTGGCAGCGTAAGCTGCCTGACCGATTTTGGGAGGTCACAGCAACCTCGAAAATGTCCAATGGCTGCGAAATCCGCGAGACATTTCTGCTGGCCAAAATCGATAGAAAATGGAGCATTCTTGAGCGGCTCACATCGGACGTTGACGCAGTAAAAGTCAAAAACTTTGGTACACTCACCTACGATGATTTGGGATTTTGGAAGACCGCCAGAAAAATCAAACCAGCGTTTCTTGGCCTGCCAGCGGAAATGCACGTCGAGGGTGTCGAAGACACTTTGGATGAACCGACAATAGAGCGCGCCCGTGCGTTTCTTGACGACGAGAGCCTAAAAGATCCTATTGGGGGCGCTTTGCGCAGCTTGCAACATGGACCTTGGGCTGATCATCACGACACTACTCTTTTGGAGCAGGAAGAAGACATTTGGAAACTGGTAAAGAAAACAGGTCACTACGTCCGTTTTCAAGGGCCTCTTGTTCAGATTGACCTGTCCACTCGACTGGACGATGAACACCACATCTCAATCGTTTTTGAAGATGGTGCAGTTAGGCTGAAAGATTTCTAGTTAAGGGCCAGGTGTCTATTACTGTCTTCTTTCTTGCTACTCGTGCTTGAAAATTACAGCATTGCAGACTTCTGCGCGATCCGCAGCATCCTTCACTTAAGGCTCAAAGCTGACATAAGTTGAGTGTCCTCGTCCGCCCGGAAACAAGCCGCAGACGCCGGGCGAGCGCTTTGCGTAATTTTGCCAATTTCTTTTGATTTAGATTACCAATCAAACTTTCAGCTGACCGAAACGAAGGGCGAAATAATTATGGCGCTTGGTGATTTTAACCCGCTCACACATAGCCCGGAAGCCCGTCAGGCTCTAT
>CALFWN010000342.1 GCA_937928335.1 uncultured Litoreibacter sp.
GCGGTGCTGGTCCCGCTGGCGCTTTACGGCTTTTTCGCCCATGTCGCAGGCGTCGGCATCCCGCAGGGCAATTTCGTGAGACTGCCATGAGCCTCTTTGACAGCCTGATGGCGGGGCTCAGCCTTGTCGCGTCTTTCGAGGCCTTCTTTGCGCTTTTTGCAGGCATTTGTATCGGCGTTATCGGCGGGGCCATTCCGGGGCTGTCGGCCACAATGGCCGTGGCGTTGACCTTGCCGTTCACCTTCTCGCTGCAACCCATCACCGGCATCCTGTTGCTGCTGGGGGTCTACAAGGGCGGCATCTTCGGCGGCTCGATCCCGGCCATCTTGATCAAGACACCGGGCACGCCCGCCTCATCGGCCACCATTCTCGACGGCTTCCCTCTGGCCGAAAAGGGCGAGGCGGGCCGGGCGCTCGGCATGGCGCTCTGGGCCTCCTGCACCGCCGATCTGATCTCCAACCTCGCGCTCATTCTCTTCGCGGGCTGGCTGGCCTCCTTCGCGCTCAGTTTCGGGCCGCCGGAGTTCTTCGCGCTGATCCTCTTTTCGCTGACCATCATCGCGGGCGTCTCGGGCGAAAGCCTGCTGCGCGGGGCCTTGTCGGCGATGCTGGGGCTGCTTTTGGCCACGGTCGGGCTTGATCTGGTCTACGGCACCAACCGCTTTACCTTCGGCGATCCCAACATGATGGGAGGCTTGAATTTCATCGCCGTGCTCATCGGGCTTTTCGCCATCCCCGAGATCATCGCAATGGCGTGGAACCCGGTGGCGCATCTTGGCAAGGCCCGCGCGCTGGGCAAGACGAGGGTCAGCTTTGCCGATTACAAACGCAGCTTCAAATCCATCGTGCGTGGCAGCCTGATCGGGGTGTTTCTGGGCTCCATTCCCGGCATCGGTGCAGCCCCCTCGGCCTTTCTCAGCTATTCCGAGGCGCGGCGCAAATCGCCCCATAAAGAGAAGTTCGGCACCGGCGAAATCGAGGGGGTCGCAGCCTCGGAGGCAGGCAATAACGGGGTGGCGGGGGCCACGTTGATCCCGCTTCTGGCTCTGGGCGTGCCCGGAGACGTCATCACCGCCATCATTATCGGCGCCTTCATGATCCACGGGCTGCAACCCGGCCCGATGATGTTCATCCTGAATGTCGATATCATCTATGGGTTGTTCATCGGGCTGATCGTCAGCTCGGTCTTTTTGTTCATCGTGGGCTCCGTGGCCATCAAAGGGTTCAAATTCGTGGCCGATGTGCCCAAACGTATCCTGATGCCTGCTGTGCTGGTGCTGTGCATCTACGGGGTCTTCGCGGTCAACAACAACATCTTCGATGTGGGCGTGATGTTCGTCATGGGATGGGTCGGCTATGTGATGATGCGCCACCGGGTTCCGGCGGCACCCTTCCTTATTGCCTTCATCCTCGGCCCGCTTCTGGAGGATAATTTCCGTCAGGCCATGCTCATGTCGGGAAGTGATCCGATGATCTTGCTGCGCGGCCCGATCACGTGGTTCTTCTGGGCGCTGACAGTAATGACCATCGTGGCCATCATCCGTGGCATCGCCCGCAAGACCCCCGCAACTTGAGCCTCGCACCTCGCCCCGTTGCGGCGTAGGCTTAGACCAACTGGTCCCTGAAAACGGCGCGTCACGTGATTTTTCGCATAGCCCTCGCTCTTTGCATCGCGGCACTTGGCGTGGCGGGTTTCATTGCGCTCAACCTGCCGCTGCCGTGGCTCCTGGGGCCGATGTTCGCCTGCCTGATCGCGGCGCTCTCGGGCGTCAAATTCAAAGCCCCACCGCTGATCGGCGACGCGATGCGCACGGTGCTGGGGGTTGCGGTCGGGGCCTCCATCACGCCAGCGGTGGCCGGGCGCATTCCCGAAATGGCGCTTTCCCTCGCGCTGGTGCCGCCCTTCATTCTGCTGATCGGGCTGGCGGGCTATCCCTATTTCAGGCGCATCTGCAAATTCGACCCGGTCACCAGCTATTACGGCGCGATGCCGGGCGGGTTGCAGGACATGCTGGTCTTCGGCGAGGAGGCGGGCGGCAATATCCGCCACCTGTCGCTCATTCACGCCACCCGCGTCCTGCTGGTTGTCAGCGCGCTGCCGGTGGTGCTGACCTTTGCGCTCGGCCTCAATCTGGATCAACCCATCGGCGCGCCTGCGACCTCCCTGCCGCTGCATGAGCTGGCCTTGATGGTGGCCATTGCAGGGCTCGGCTGGTGGGGCGCGAAACGTATTGGCCTCTTTGGGGCCAGCATTCTGGGGCCGATGATCCTGGCGGCAATTGCCAGCCTGACCGGCCTCATCCATTCCCGCCCCCCGATGGAGGCGATTCTCGCCGCGCAGTTCTTCATTGGCCTCAGCGTCGGCGTCAAATATGTGGGCATCACTTGGGTCGAGCTGCGCCGTGTGGTGTTGGCCGCCACCGGCTACACGGCGATTATCGGCCTCATCGCTTTTGTTGTGGCCGAATGCGCGGTGCTGCTGGTCCTTGCCCCGCAAGCAGAGGCTTTGTTGGCGTTTTCGCCCGGCGGGCAGGCGGAAATGACGGTGCTGGCAATTGTCGCGGGCGCCGATATCGCCTTTGTGGTGACCCATCATCTGACCCGTATCGTGGTGGTGATTATCGGCGCGCCGATCATGCGAAAATGGCTCACGTAAATCTGGCTTGTTTTGAAAATGGACCTGTACTAGCGTCCCTCCAACGATGACGGGAGAACCGGCAAAAGCCGGTGCCGAAGGAGCAACCGCCCCGGAAACTCTCAGGCCAAACGGACCGTCTGCGTGACAAGACTCTGGAGAGAGGTGCCATAATCAGGCATCCGCCGAAGGGATAGCGATCTCAGGCGAAGGGACAGAGGGGGCACCAACCGCGCAAGCCTGTGGCTGCGCCCCAATGGTGCCGGAGACCTGTGATGAGCGCGTTACGCCAGACCGCCCTATATGCCCTTCATCTTGAACTGGGCGCCAAAATGGTGCCGTTTGCAGGCTACGATATGCCGGTGCAATACCCTCTCGGCGTGATGAAGGAACACCAGCACACCCGCGCCAAAGCCGGGCTGTTCGACGTCAGCCATATGGGGCAGGTGGTCGTGCAGGGCGCGAGCTATGCGCAGGCCGCCCTCGCGCTGGAAACCCTGATCCCCGTGGATATTCTGGGACTGTCTGAGAACCGGCAGCGCTACGGGTTTTTCACCAATGACGCAGGCGGTATCGAGGATGATCTGATGCTGGCCAACCGCGGCGATCATGTCTTCGTCGTGGTCAATGCCGCGTGCAAAGCCGCCGACATCGCCCGCATGAAAGCGGCGCTGGAGCCGGGCGTGAAGGTCACTGCATTGTTGTATTACTTAGGTACTTCGCCAGTAGCTCATAAGCACACAGAGAAGGAGAGACCATGGAGTAGGTGTTCACCCTAGCAAGCTAGAACACAACATTTATTGTAGAAAGCCTAGGCACAGAATTCTGTCATGTCGTTTATGTATTGCATTTGGTCCTTCTCCTCCTTATAATGCCTTGTCATACAATCATCACTAACAAAACTCAATTAAGACAATATTATACTCTTGTGGTAGTGACTGTACTTTAGTGTCTTAAGGAATGTTGCTCCATATGTTCTCACCGTCATTATTTGTGGGGGTT
>CALFWN010000343.1 GCA_937928335.1 uncultured Litoreibacter sp.
CGGGACAAATCCGGCAACAAGATCGAGAAACCGAAGAAAAAGCAGGCCAGCCGGGACGAGGTTCTGGCGATGCGCTCGGATGTGCGCAAATGCGAGGCGCGGGTGGAAAAGCTGTCTGAGATGCAGGCGGAGATCGCCAAACGTCTGGCGGACCCGGCAATTTATGAGGACCAGAATGCGACCAAGCGCGACGTCTACCAGAAGAAATATGCCGAGGTGATGGAAGCAATGGACCGCGCGGAGGCGATGTGGCTGAAGGCGCAGACACGGCTGGAAAAGGCGGAAGCCTGAGATGGAGCTGACCCTCGCCATCACCGCCTTTTTCACGCTGTTTGTCGTGATTGACCCTATCGGGCTGGCACCGCTTTTTGTGGCGATGACCAGCGGCATGTCGCAACGCCAAAGGCTGGCGATTGCGATCCGCGCCTGCGTTGTGTCGGCGGTGATCCTGACGGTGTTCGGGCTGGCCGGTCAGGCCATTCTGGACTTTATCGGCATCTCGCTGGCGGCGTTTCGGATATCGGGCGGGATACTCTTGTTCATCACCGCGCTGGACATGCTGTTCGAACGCCGCTCTGCCCGGCGTGAAGAACAATCGGGCGATACGGGCCTTGATGACGATCCGTCGATTTTCCCGCTTGCCATGCCACTGATCGCAGGACCCGGCGCGATGGCCACGATGATCCTGCTGGCCTCTGGCGAAGACTGGCTGGTGGTGACCAGCGTGCTGGGCGTGATGATCTTTGTGGTCCTGCTGGTCTTCGCGCTGTTTTTGCTGGCCGCCCCGATCGAGCGGCTGCTCGGGGCCACCGGCGTCAAGGTGGTGACCCGGCTGATGGGGATGCTCTTGGCGGCTTTGTCGGTGCAATTTGTGGTGGACGGAATGCGCGACCTTGGGGTTCTGGCGGCCATCTGACATCGTGCCTATATGAGCAGGAGGAGGCGAATATATGAGTGCAGATGACACCGGCCAGCTGATTTATCTGGTGCTTTTGGGCGCCGTGATCGGCAGTTATTTCTTTGTCTCAGGCCGCAAACAGCTGGGAGAGACCGCGCGGGCGGCCAGTTTATGGGTGTTCATTTTCATCGGCGTGATCGTGGCCTACGGGCTTTGGAATGACGTCAAGGACACGGTGATGCCACAGCAAACTGTCAGCATCGAGCAAGGCACCATCGAGGTGCCGCGCCGCCCGGACGGGCATTTCTACATGACATTGGATGTGGGCGGCACACCGGTTGAATTTGTGGTCGATACCGGGGCCACTGATGTTGTGCTGAGCCTTGCCGACGCCGGGCGGCTGGGGTTTGAGCGCGACGCGCTGTTCTTTGACGGCCAGGCCTCTACGGCCAATGGGATTGTGCGCACGGCGACGGTGCGGCTAAACGGCGTCAGCGTCAGCGGGATTGATGAGGGCACCGTGCGGGCCTCCGTCAATGAGGGAGATCTGGAGACCTCCCTGCTGGGCATGAGCTATTTGCAACGGTTTGGCCGGATCGAGATACGCGGCGACAGGCTGTTGCTGGAGCGCTAGTTTTTTGGGTGCTCCGCCTTCATCTGCCAGTTGCCGCTTTCCTGTGACCAGTATTTGGCGGGCAGATCGGCCTCGGTGACCGCTTTCCACTGGGTACGGGCATGGGCGACCGCGTCGCCATCATTGCCGTCAAAAAGCACCATCGCGCGTTTCAAGGCGGGAACCTCGCCCAGATCCAGCGCGGCACCATCGACGGAGATCAGGCAATCGGGCGCGTTGCCCGCCTGCCCTTCGGTCAGCAAAATCGGCTGATCCGCGTCATGCGGCCCCCCTGCCCGGCCATGCGGCTGAAAGCCGTCGCCCTCCCACAGCTTGGCGTCGAGCCAGTCGAGCCGCTCTGCCGAGCTGCCACGTATGGCCACCCGCCAGCCCGCTTTCCGGGCCAGCCCCAAAAGCTGCGGCAGGGTCTTTTCAAGCGGCTGCAACGTGAGATGGTAGAAATAGACCTCTGCCATCAGGAGCCTTCGAAATTATCCGCAATCAGCCGGTTCAAAGCGCGCACGCCCCAGCCGGTGGCCCCTTTCGGGGCGAAGTCGCTCTCTGTTTTCAGCGCGGCCACGCCCGCGATATCGAGGTGGCACCAGGGCGTCTCTGGCTTGACGAACCGCTCCAGAAATTGCGCGGCGGTGATGGAGCCTGCCGGGCGTCCGCCAACATTCTTCATATCCGCCACGCGGGATTTCAGCTGGTCATCATAGGCTTTGCCCATTGGCATCCGCCACGCACCTTCTTCTTCCACGTTGGCGGCTTTCAGGAAGGCGTTGGCCAGCGCGTCATTGTTGGAAAAAACGCCCGCATTCTCGTGGCCCAGCCCGATGATGATGGCGCCGGTCAGCGTGGCAAGGTTGATCATGCCGATGGGATTATAGGTCTCCTGCGCGTACCACAGCACGTCAGCCAGCACCAAACGGCCCTCGGCGTCGGTGTTGATCACCTCGATGGTGTCGCCCTTCATGGATTTGACCACATCGCCGGGGCGCACCGCATTACCCGATGGCATGTTTTCCACAAGGCCCACCAGCCCCACTACATTGGCCTTGGCCTTGCGGGCGGCAAGCGTTTTCATCACGCCTGCAACGACGCCCGCGCCGCCCATATCCATCGTCATGTCTTCCATGCCGCCCGCCGGTTTCAACGAGATACCGCCGGTGTCAAACACCACGCCCTTGCCGACCAGCGCGAAAGGCGGGTCACTCTTGTCGCCGCCCATCCATTCCATGACCACGACCTTGGATGGGCTGTCAGAGCCCTGACCCACGCAAAGCAGCGAGCCCATGCCCAGCTTTTCCAGCTCGTCTTCCTCCATCACCTTGACCTTCAGGCCCAGCGAGGACAGCGCCGCCAGACGGTCGGCAAATTCGGTCGTCGTGAGCACATTGGCGGGCTCGTTGACCAGATCGCGGGTGAAGAACACGCCCTCGGCAATTGCGCCATGCGCGGCACCGGCGGCTTTGACATCGTCAGGCGCGTTCACCATGACATGGACCGCGCCCGGCGTCTGGTCTTCCTTGGTGAAATGGTCGTTGAACGCATAGCTGCGCAGGGCGATACCCAAGGTCACCTCCTCGGCGCGGCGCAGATTGCCGCACAGGACATGCAGCTCTTTGCCGGCAGCCATTTTGGCCAGCGTGGCCCCCGCCTTGCGGGCAGAAGACACATCGGGGCGGCGTGACAGCTTGACCACGATCACACCCTCGGCTGCCATATTGACCGGATAGGCCAGCATCACCGCCTTGCCCTCGTCAAGTTTGGAGAACCCCTCGCTGTCCACCAGCCGCGCGACCGCGCCCCGTGACAGGCGGTTGACCCGTTTCGTGGTGGCATCGAGCGTGCCTGCTTCCGGCACGAATATCGCCAGATGGCCCGGCGCCTCCTTGATCAGATCAATGTCGGTGGCGATGAAATTCGGGGCGATTGGCGTTGTCATGGGGACCTCAAAGGAAGCTGCGGGTTGCACTGCGTTTCGCTATAGCTAGCGCGCCTCCGCCGCGAAGGCCAGAAGCCCCTTTTGAGCCCGGAAAATTTCAGCTAAGTTGATTTCAAAAATGGGTAGGGAGTAGCAGGTTGGCGCGATTTGACAGATATATGCTGTCGCAGCTGCTGCTTCTGTTTGGCTTTTTCTCTCTCGTGCTGGTGTCGGTCTACTGGATAAACCGCGCAATTTCGCTGTTTGATCAGCTGATCGGTGACGGGCAAACCGCGCTGGTCTTTCTTGAATTTACCCTGCTGGCGCTGCCTTACGTGATCATGACCGTGCTGCCGATCTCGGCCTTTGTGGCGGCGGTTTACGTGACCAACCGGCTGTCATCAGACAGCGAGATGGTGGTGCTGCAAACCGCCGGTGCCTCAAGCGCGCGGATCGCGCGGCCGGTGTTCTTCTTTGGCGCCATCGTGGCTTTGCTTGTGGCCATCCTTGCGCATTTGCTGGTGCCTGCGGCGCGCAGCGAATTGTCGGGGCGCAGCGCGGAGATCTCACGCGATATCACCGCGCGTTTCCTGAAAGAGGGCCAGTTCATTCACCCCGCCTCGGGCATCACCGTCTATGTGCGCGACATCACCACGCGCGGCGAGATGGAAGAGCTGTTTCT
>CALFWN010000344.1 GCA_937928335.1 uncultured Litoreibacter sp.
CATGTGACCCAAGATAGCCTGCGCCGGGCGATTGGGATGGTACAGCAGGACTCAGCACTCTTGCATCGCTCAGTTCGCGAGAACATTCTGTACGGCAATCCGGAGGCGTCTGAAGATCAGATGTTGGAAGCGGCCCGCAAGGCCGAAGCACATGCGTTCATTCTTGGGCTAGAGGATAACGAAGGCAACAAGGGTTACGACGCGCGTGTCGGCGAACGCGGTGTCAAACTTTCGGGCGGTCAACGGCAGCGGATCGCCCTTGCGCGGGTTATTCTGAAAGACGCCCCCATCCTTTTGTTGGATGAGGCGACTAGCGCCCTAGATAGTGAAGTCGAGGCCTCCATTCAGCGGACGCTCTACGGGATGATGGAAGGAAAAACTGTGATTGCCATCGCCCACCGCCTGTCAACCATTGCGCAGCTTGACCGCATCGTGGTCATAGAGGATGGCCGCATCGTGGAAAACGGCACCCATGCCGCGCTTTTGCAGAAAAACGGCCTATATGCCGGGTTCTGGCAGCGGCAATCGGGCGGCTTCCTGAACACCTCCGAGGCCGCGGAATGATGGACCAGCTCACCAAACTGACAGCCCCCGCGCTGGAGCGTCTGAGCAAGATGATCGACCCGTTCGAACCCGCCAAAACCGCGCCGCCACGCAGCCTGTGGGCCTTTTGCAAATGGTGCCTTGCAGGGACCTGGCCGGTGCTGCTTCTGGCCGCCATCTTCTCGGCCATTGCAGGCACGATGGAGGCCGTCACCGCGTTGCTTCTTGGCTGGGTGATCGACGCCGCCGCCAGCACCCCACCGTCTGAGTTTTTTGCCCAAAACTGGGGGTTGGTGGCCATTTTCATCGCCTTCTTCCTGCTGCTGCGCCCGGTCACCTTTGCCGCCAGTGCCGCTTTTAACGGCATCGTTGTGCCGCCAAATATCTACCCGCTGATCCAAAGCCGCCTGCACCGCTGGACGCTTGGCCATGCGGTGGATTATTTCGACAGCGATTTCGCCGGGCGCATCGCGCAAAAGCAGATGCAGACCGCCCGCGCCCTGACCGAGGTCACGAACGAGACGATCAATGTCGTTGCCTTCGCGCTGGCCTCGATCCTTGGCTCGGTCCTGTTGCTGCTGACAATCGACCTGCGTGTCGCAGGCGCCCTGGCCCTCTGGCTGGTGGGCTATGTCTTCATGATCCGCTGGTTCATGCCACGCATCCGCAAACGTGCCGCCGCGCGGGCGGGCGCGCGCACGATGGTCACGGGGCAGGTTGTCGACACGATCACCAATATCAAGACTGTCAAACTGTTCGGTCACTCGAAATTCGAGGACGAGGCCGCGCTGGGCGCAATGGCTGTCCTGCGCGACCGGTCGCTGGGGTTCGGGCGGCTTTCAACCGGTTTCCGCTTCGCGCTGATGACCACCGCCGGTATCCTGCCGATCCTGCTGATCGGCGGCACCGTCCTGCTGTGGCAGCGCGGCATAGCCACCCCCGGCGACATCGCGGCGGCAGGCGCGATTTCCATCCGTATCGCGCAGATGACCGGCTGGGTCAGCTTCGCCCTGATGCAGATGTATGCCAATATCGGGGAGGTCGAGGACGGGATGAAAACCCTCACCCCACCCCACGGGCTGGTCGATACACAACACGCCAAACCACTGACAGTGCGCGACGGCGAGGTTGCATTTGACGCGGTCACCTTCCGTTATGGCCGCGACACGGGTGGCATTGAAGGGATCAACCTGATCGTAAAATCTGGCGAGAAGCTCGGCGTCGTCGGCGCGTCCGGCGCCGGCAAATCGACGATGGTCGCGGCGTTGCTGCGGCTCTATGACCTTGATGACGGTCAGGTCAGCATCGACGGGCAAAACATCGCGCATGTCACGCAAGACAGCCTGCGCCAGCAGATCGGCATGGTCACGCAGGAAACCGCGATGTTCAACCGCTCTGCCCGCGACAATATCCTCTATGGCCGCCCCGACGCCTCCGAGGAGGACCTGATCGATGCGGCGTCTAAGGCCGAGGCGCATGACTTCATTCTGGGCCTGCAAGACCACCGGGGCCGCACCGGCTATGACGCCCATCTGGGCGAGCGCGGGGTGAAGCTGTCAGGTGGGCAGCGCCAGCGCATCGCGCTGGCCCGTGCCTTGTTGAAGAACGCCCCGATCCTGATACTGGACGAGGCCACCAGCGCTCTGGACAGCGAGGTAGAGGCCTCCATTCAGGCAGCCCTTGTCACAGCCATGCAGGGCAAAACCGTGATCGCCATTGCGCATCGCCTGTCGACCATCGCGCGGATGGACCGGATCATCGTCCTGGAAGAGGGCCGCATTGTCGAGCAAGGCACCCATACCGAATTGCTGGCACAAAACGGGCTTTATGCACGTTACTGGCAGCGCCAATCGGGCGGTTTCATCGGCATCACGGAAGCGGCTGAATGAGCCTTCAAATCACGCGGATCACGGCCTCGGGCGACGGTATGGCGGGCCATGACGGCCCTTTCCCGCGCACCCTGCCGGGTGAAGAGATCACACGCGCCCCGGATGGCACACCCCGCATCGTGACCCCGTCGCCTGACCGTGTGACCCCGCCCTGCCGCCATTTCAAAAGCTGCGGCGGCTGCGCGATGCAGCACGCCAGCGACGCTTTCGTCGCGCAATGGAAAACCGAGGTGATCCGCACCGGGCTGGCC
>CALFWN010000345.1 GCA_937928335.1 uncultured Litoreibacter sp.
GGCCTCGAAAATCTATCTGATCTACGACCCGTTTCACGCAGGCGACCGCGCCCATATCGAGCGGCTCTCGGGCGACAATCTGATCCATCTGAAGGGCTTCGGGCTGGGCCATAAATCCGCGCTGGTCCTCAACCGGATGGACGCGCTGAAATCGGTGATGGAAGACGGCATCAAGGGCACGCTGACGGAAGAAAGTTTCTACAAAACCATCCGCGCCCGCAAAAGCATCTACCTCTACCGCAAGAACATCGAGGGCTATCTCGACGCCCGTGGTCAGCCTGAGCGGCGCGCCAAATTCGCCGCCGCGTTCAAGACATATCGCAGATCTCTGAAAAACGCATAAATGTTGCAAAACGGAAAGGCTGAGGCAAAACGCCCTTCAGATCAGCCTCGAAACATCGCAAAACCGCGTGGTCTTCAGCAGCGATAGGCCGTGCCCGTCACCTCGAACACCTGCTCGCCCGGTGCCACCTCGTCAAAGACAACCGTGTTGGCCCCTTGCTCCAGCGCGGTGCGTTTGGCCACTTTGCGCGCGTCTTTCAGGCCCACATTTGCCAGCGGCCCGAACACGCCCGGCACGCCGGTCACACGCCCCAGGTTCTGGCACCCGGCCACGTCTCCGGGGCCTGCTTCACGCACCGTTTGCACAGCCACTGCGGGCGGTGAACAGCCCGCCAAAACCGCGCATATCATCACGACAGAAATCTGCTTCATCTCGCCACCTGCTCGTTTTCTTTTCACCCTACCGTGGCGCCCCCGGAAAGGGCAGCGCGAATACGCGCACGCCCGCAACCGGCAAGTTTCGGCCCGCCACCAATCCCGCTGGCACCCCGCGCGTGAATTGGATAGACCGGGCAAAACCCCACGCGCTCAGGGACGCATCCGATATGACCACGCTCACCCTCCGCCGCCCCGATGACTGGCACCTGCATCTGCGCGACGGCGATATGCTGAAAGCCGTCCTGCCCGAGACCGCGCGCCATTTTGCCCGCGCCATTATCATGCCTAACCTGATCCCGCCCGTGGTCACCGCCCGCGATGCGGCTGAGTATCGCGACCGGATCATGGCGGCCAAGCCTGACAATTCGGATTTCCAGCCGCTGATGACGCTCTACCTGACGGAGGAGACCGACATCAAAGACCTCCGCGCCGCCCATGAGATCGGGCTGATCACGGCTGTCAAACTCTACCCTGCCGGTGCCACCACCAACTCCGCCTCCGGCGTGGCTGATTTCACCAGGATCCGCCGCCAGCTCGACACAATGGCCCAGATCGGCCTGCCGCTTTGCGTCCACGGCGAGGTCACCGACCCGGAGATCGACATTTTCGACCGGGAGGCGGTCTTTATCGAGCGCGTCCTCGACCCGATCCGGCGCGACTATCCCGAGCTGAACATCGTGATGGAGCATATCACCACCGCGCAAGGCGCGGAATATGCACAATCCCACACCAACACGGCGGCCACGATCACGACCCATCATCTGGTGATCAACCGCAACCATATCCTCGCAGGCGGCATCAAGCCGCATTATTACTGCCTGCCCGTGGCCAAACGCGAGACCCACCGCCTCGCGCTGCGCCGCGCCGCCACCTCCGGCGATCCGACGTTTTTCCTGGGCACTGACAGCGCACCGCATACGGATGATCTTAAAGAACATGCCTGCGGCTGCGCGGGATGTTTCACTGCCACCAACACGCTCTCCATCCTGGCCGAGGTGTTCGAGCAGGACGGCGCGCTGGGCCGCCTCGAAGCGTTCACCTCGCTCAACGGCCCCGCCTTTTACGGCCTGCCCACCAATGAAGACACTATCACCCTCACCAAAGGCACACCCGTTCAGTACCCCGAAAAAATCGACACCAAATCCGGCCCCGTCACCGTGTTTGACCCGCAAATGCCGTTGCATTGGCGCGTGACGTAAATCCCCTATCACTGCTTCAAAAATACCTCCTGCCGGAGGCTCCACCCCGCGCCAAAAGGACCGCCCCGATGATCCCCTCAAGCTACCCCAGCAAAGAAGAAATCGCCCGCCTCTCCGCCGGGATGCTGCTTGAAATCGGCGCGGTGAATTTCAACACCGACACGCCGTTCACGCTGGCCTCCGGCCTGCCCTCACCCAGCTATGTCGATTGCCGCAAACTGATCTCCTACTCGCGTATCCGCGCGACATTGATGGATTTCCTCACAATCACCATCCTGCGCAACGCGGGCTTCGAGGCTTTCGACAATATCGCAGGCGGGGAGACCGCCGGCATCCCCTTTGCCGCCCTCGTGGCGGAACGCATGGCCCTGCCAATGACCTATGTGCGCAAGAAGCCCAAAGGCTACGGCAAGAACGCCCGGATCGAAGGGGTCATGCTTGAGGGCCAAAACGCGCTGCTGGTCGAGGATATGACCACCGATGGCGGCTCCAAGCTAAGCTTTGTCGATGCGATCCGCGACACGGGTGCTGTCTGCGCCCATACAGCCGTCATTTTCTATTATGACATTTTCCCCGAAACCATCTCCCGGCTGGCCGATCACGGCGTCACCCTGCATCACCTGTGCACCTGGTGGGATGTGCTGGAGGTGGCCCGCGCGCGGCAGGCCTTCTCAACCGAAACCTTGGCCGAGGTCGAACGCTTCCTCAAAGCCCCGCGCGACTGGCAGGACGCCTGGGTCAAGGCCCACCCGGCCTGAACGGCCCCGCCCGGAACAGGTCTCGCCCGACGATTCGCAAGCCAATGCGTCAAAGCTTCCCTTTCCGAACATCGCAATCAGGGGATAAACCCTGCAGCCATCCCGCAATATTCGGGTCATGCACAATATGTTGGCGTTTTCCCGCGTCAGCACGCAGAATAGAGCATGGAATAACACACAATCAGTCCACAGCTTATCCAGATTGATTGCCCCCCAAAGATCGGTCAGACCAGCTTCACCGGGGGCGGAACATACAAAAAAAGGGGTTGGGCAGATGAATGACATGAGCAACATGCAGGGCGAGCCAGCGGCAGCGGAGGCGATGACCGCCCTGCCCCATAATATCGAGGCCGAGCAGCAATTGCTGGGCGCGATTCTGACCAATAATGACATTATGGACCGCGTCGCCTCCATCGTCAGCCCGGAACATTTTTTCGACCCCGTGCATCGCCGCATTTTCGAGACCGCCGCCGCGCGTATCCACAAAAACCTGCTGGTCTCGCCGGTCACGCTGAAACCCTATTTCGAGGAAGATGAGGGCCTCAAGGAGCTTGGCGGCCCCGCCTATCTCGTCCGCCTGCAAGGCGCCTCCATCTCGTCTTTTGCCGCGCGCGATTATGCGCAGATG
>CALFWN010000346.1 GCA_937928335.1 uncultured Litoreibacter sp.
TCCGGATGAAAACACCCCGCGCGATCAGCTCTGCCAGCACGGATCGGGCGAAATCGCCGTCCCGGCCGCAGTCAATGGTGACAAAATTCGTGGCCGAAGGCAGCGCCACCAGCCCGTTCTCCGCCGCGATTTCGGCCAGCAACGTGCGGGCGTGAATGACCTTCTGGCGGATCTTGGCCAGATAACCCTGATCGCGCAGCGCGGCCAGCGCGCCCGCCTGCGCGATACGGTTCACCCCGAAATGGTTGCGGACCTTGTTGAACGCCATGATCAGGTCGCTATGGCCCAGCGCATAGCCCACCCGGGCGCCGGCCATGCCGTATCCCTTTGAAAATGTGCGCATTCGAATGAGGTTCGGGATGCTCATATCAAGCGGCGGCAGGGTGCCATCGGGCGCCAGATCACTATAGGCTTCATCCAGCAGCAGCACCGCGCCGGGCGGCAGCTGCGCAATCATCTGCGCTACCCTGTCGGCCGGGTGCCAGCTGCCCATCGGGTTGTCCGGGTTGCAGAAATAGATCAGCTTGGCGCGGGTCGCGCGCGCGCAGGCCAGCAGCGCGCCCGGGTCTTGGTGGCTGTCATCATAGGCGGCCTTGTGCAGCACCCCGCCATAGCCCGCGACATGGTAGTTGAAGGTCGGATAGGTTCCGTCACTGGTGACCACCGCGTCCTCGGGCCCGATCAGCAGCCGCACCAGATAGGCCATAAGCGCGTCGATGCCTTCGCCGATCATCACATTTTCGGGGGCCACGTCATGATGGGCGGCAAGGGCGAGGCGCAGCTCATAATTCTCCGGGTCGCCATATTGCCAGACCTCGCGCGCGGCGCTTTGCATGGCGGCGATGGCTTTGGGCGAGGGGCCAAAGACGCTTTCATTCGCGCCCAGCCGGGCGGTAAATGCGCCGCCTCTTGCGCGCTCCTGGGTCTCGGGGCCGACAAAGGGGACGGAGGCGGGCAGGGACTGTGCAAGCGGGGTCAGATAGGGTGTGCTCATGCGCCAAATCAAACCAGATCGAGGGGCGGTTGCAAGGTTGAATTGCGCGCGAGGCATTCCTAAATGCAAGTCATTCGCAACAGGAGGGCTCCTCATGCCTGACCTCAGCCCGCCCGGCCTGACCCGCCGTGGCTTTATGGCAGCAACACTGGCCGTAGGCTCTGCCCGGATGCTGCCGCAGATCGCCAAAGCGCCGCCTGCGCGCCGGGTCCTGACATTGGTCTATGACCGCTCTATCGGCGCGATGCGTGCCATTGACAAGCTGGTGCGTTGAACCGGTTCAAAAAGAGGGGCGGCTGAGGCTCCGCCCCAACCGCCCCGGGAAAAGACGCAAGGGCGAGCCTCAATCTCCATCCGGTCCGGTCATCGGCTCTCCAGCCTGTACCGGACGCCCATAGAGCACCGATTCCCGTTTCCATTTGGTTAAAAATACTCATAGCTCCGGCGCAAATTGCGGGGGCAGGGTTTTGAGTATTTAACAACCAAATGGAGACAGGATGTCTATCCCAGCTCCGCCAGCCGTGCGAGAGCTGCGGTGAGCTTGCCTTCTTCCTCTTCGCGGGCGGCCAGGTTTTCCTTGGCCTCTGCCACAACATCATCAGGGGCAGAGGCCAGGAATTTGGGATTGTTCAGACGGCCGCGCAGCCCGCCCAGTTCCTTGGCCAATTTGCCCAGGCTCTTTTCCAGCCGCGCCTGTTCCGCGCTGACATCGACGATGCCCGCCAGCGGCAGGGCGAAGGAGCCACCCGCGACAGGGATCGAGACCGAGCCTTTGGGCGCCTCGCCTTGCGTGATCTCGCCCAGGCGCGCCAGCTTGGTGATCAGCGCCGCATTATTGGTGAAGGCGGCTTGGCCCGCATCGTCCAGATCGACCTGAACCAGTGGCACTTCCAGAGACGCAGGCACGTTCATTTCGCCGCGCGCGGAGCGCACGGCCTCGATCAGGGTGATGACCCAGTTCATTTCACGGTCCGCGTTTTCGTCAACCAAATCAGCAGCTTGGTAGCTTGGCCAGTTTGTGACGGCCAGCATCTTGTCGCGCTGATAGGTCTCCGCCCACAGCTCTTCGGTGATGAAGGGCATGGTGGGGTGGAGCATGATCATGCACTGATCCAGCACCCAGCCCATGACCGCCCGCGTCTCGGATTTCTGCGCATCGGAGCCATCATAGAACAAGGGCTTGGACAGCTCGACATACCAGTCGCAGACCTTGCCCCAGACGAATTTGTAAAGCGCGTCGGCGGCATCGTTGAAGCGGTAGGCCTCAAGGGCCGCGTCGACCGTTTCACGCAGCTTGGCGGTCTCTCCGATGATCCATGTATTCACGGATTCCGTGGCGTGCGGAACCTGCGTGGCGGGCATATTTGTGGCATGGGTGCGATCTTGCGGGCCGTAAACCTCGTTCATCTCGGCAAAGCGCACGGCGTTCCACAGCTTGGTGCCGAAATTGCGGTAGCCCGCGATGCGCTGGGTGTCCAGTTTCAGCACCCCGCCCAGCGACGCCATAGCCGCATTTGTAAACCGCAGCGCGTCGGCGCCGAACTCGTCGATAATGTCGAGCGGGTCAACCACATTGCCGGTAGATTTCGACATTTTCTTGCCCTTGGCGTCGCGCACAAGGCCATGCAGGTAGACGGTGTCGAAGGGCACTTCTTCCACGACGGCCAACTGCATCATCATCATGCGCGCGACCCAGAAGAACAGGATGTCATGGGCGGTGATCAGCGTCGAGGTCGGGAAGTATTTTTCGTATTCTTCCGTCTCCTCGGGCCAGCCCAGCGTGCCAATGGGCCAGAGGCCGGAG
>CALFWN010000347.1 GCA_937928335.1 uncultured Litoreibacter sp.
CCCAGACCATCGAGCCGCCCCGCGAGAAACCCGACAACAGCATCCGGTCCCGGTCCACGCCATGCCGAGTGGCGACCTGGTCCATCACCTCATTGAGGAAAGCGATATCGTCTTTCTGGTGGCCAAAATTCTTGGCCCGCACGGCCCAGTTATTGGGAAACCGCGCACCCGGATGCTCGCCATTCGGGGCGACAAAGACGAAACCGCGCTCAATCGACTGCTGCGCTATATTTGTGCTGAGCAGACCCGCGCCCCGCCCGCCGCCGCCATGCAGAAAAAGCACCGCGCCGCGCGGGGTCTGTGTTTGTGGCAGCAGGATATGGTAGGAGCCGGTCGGGGTCAGGCAGGGGGTCTGCGCATCGCCGCAATCCTGTGCTGACAGCGTTGATGTCAGCGAAAAGATTGCCAACATGACCCCGAGCAGATGTTTCATCAGCCTTGCCACCTCAAACCCGCCTTACATGGCCTTGTTCAGGTTCTCGTCGATCTTCTCCAGGAAGCCTTCCGTGGTCAGCCAGGCCTGATCAGGTCCGACCAGCAGGGCGAGATCCTTGGTCATGAAGCCGCTCTCGACCGTGTCCACGACGACCTTTTCCAATGTGGTCGCAAACTTGGCGAGCTGTTCGTTGCCATCCAGCTTGGCGCGGTGCTTCAACCCGCCGGTCCACGCATAGATGGAGGCGATGGAGTTGGTCGAGGTGGCCTCCCCCTTCTGGTGCTGGCGGTAGTGGCGGGTGACGGTGCCGTGGGCGGCCTCCGCCTCTACGATTTTGCCATCCGGCGTCATCAGTTGCGAGGTCATCAGGCCCAGCGAGCCGAACCCCTGGGCCACCGTGTCGGACTGCACATCGCCATCATAGTTCTTGCACGCCCAGACAAATTTGCCCGACCATTTCATGGCAGAGGCCACCATGTCGTCGATCAGGCGGTGCTCGTACCAGATCTTGGCATCGTCGAACTTGTCCTTGAATTCGGCGTCAAACACCTCCTGAAACAGGTCCTTGAAGCGCCCGTCATAGGCTTTCAGGATGGTGTTCTTGGTCGACAGATAGACCGGCCAGCCAAGGTTCAAGCCGTAATTGAACGACGCGCGGGCAAAGTCCCTGATCGAAGCGTCAAGATTATACATGCCCATAGCGACACCGGCGGCGGGGGATTTGAAAACCTCGCGCTCGATCACCTCGCCATCATCGCCCACAAATTTCATCGTCAATGTGCCGGGGCCGGGCATCAGGAAGTCGGTGGCCTTGTATTGATCGCCAAAGGCATGTCGGCCAATGACAATCGGGTCGGTCCAGCCGGGGACAAGACGCGGCACGTTTTTGCAGATGATAGGCGCACGGAAGACCACGCCGCCAAGAATGTTGCGGATCGTGCCATTGGGAGAGCGCCACATCTCCTTGAGGCCGAACTCTTCCACGCGGGCCTCGTCCGGCGTGATCGTGGCGCATTTCACGCCGACGCCGATCTCCTTGATCTTTTCCGCCGCGTCGATGGTGATCTGGTCGTTGGTTTCGTCGCGCACCTCCATGCCAAGGTCATAGTAAAGCAGGTCCAGATCCAGATAAGGCAGCACGAGCTTTTGCTTGATGAAGTCCCACATGATGCGGGTCATCTCGTCGCCATCAAGCTCGACGACTGGGTTTTCTACCTTGATCTTGGACATGGTGCCTCCGTTTCGGTGTTGGGCTGATCTGTGTTTAGGGCAGGGCGAACCACGCGTCTATCCGGCCTTTGAGATGCGCCCAGAGCGCGGGTGCGCCCTTGCGCACCTTGGCGCCGACACGGGCCTCAAGCTGGTCCTGGGTCACGTTATATTCGACCCAGGTGCCGCCGTTGCTTTCAAGATTGGCGATCACAGGCTGCACGCGGTCCACGGATTTGGCGAAGATCGCATCGTCGCTTTGCGCGGCCTCGAATTCCTCCCAAAGCGCGCGAAACTCCTGCGCCTGATCTGGTGGCAAAAGCCCGAAAATACGCGCGGCTGCGGCTTGCTCGATCTGGTCTTGCGCGGCTGTGTCATGATCGCCGTGGATGGGGTGGTCGCCTGCGTCGATCTCGACCAGGTCATGGATCAGTAGCATCTTGATCACCCGGTCCACTTGCACCGGGCGGCTGGCATGTTCTGCCAGGATCATTGCGTAAAGCGCGATATGCCAGGAATGCTCGCCTGAGTTCTCACGCCGGGAGCCGTCGCAAAGCGTTGTCGCACGAAGTACGGATTTGAGCCTGTCTGCCTCATTGAGGAACGCCATCTGCGCGGTGAGGCGGTCCGGGTTGGTCATGCGAGGTCACAATAGGTTCGGTTTCCGTAAAGCAACGGCGAGCCTTCCGCGTGGCGCACCGCGCGGACCGCGCCGATCATCACGTGATGGGTGCCGATCCGCTCGTGGCTTTTCAGGCTGCAATCAAAGGATGACAGCGCGGAGGCCAGCGACGGGGCGCCCGTGATCAACGTGGTGAACTCGCCTGCCTTGAACTTGTCGCTGCCCAAAGCCGCGGTGCGGCTGGCAAATACATTGGCAATGTCCTGCTGCCCGCTTTGCAGCGCGTTGACGCAAAAACAGTCATTTTCAAGGATGGCGGCCGTGGCGCGGGCCTCGTGATGCAGGCAGACCAGCAGGGTCGGGGCTTCGCCATCGGCAGACACGCTGGACATGGCTGACACGGTGGCCCCGGCGCTGCCTGCGGGACCATCAGTGGTGACGATGGTGACCGTTGAGACAACGGTGCTCATCGCATCAATAAAATCACGTTTGATATCGCTGACTGACATGCCCCGCTACATGCCCGCACCGGCCTGACAGCGCAAGCCTTGCATTGCATGATTGGCTGGGAGAGTGTGCGTTATGACACCAGACCTGCCAAATGACATTGCCGCTTTGGATCAAGCACATGCGCTTCATCCCTGGACCCATTTTGACAGTGGGGCGGCCCAGACGCCACTGGTGATCGAGCGTGGCGAGGGCTGCTATTTGTGGGACCGCGACGGGCGCAAATATTTCGACGCGGTGGGCGGGCTGTGGTGCACCAATATCGGGCTGGGCCGCCGGGAGATGGCCGAAGCGATTGCCCAGCAGGCGGAGCGGCTGGCTTTCTCCAACACATTTGTCGACATGACTCACGGGCCGCAGGCGCTGCTGGCCGCCAAGCTGGCCGAGATCGCGCCGGGCAACCTGAACCATGTGCATTTCACCACCGGCGGCTCGACGGCCATCGACAGCGCCTACCGCATGGCGATTTACTATCATCGCTGCCGGGGCGAAGAGGCGCGGACCCATGTGATTGCCCGCGATGACAGCTATCACGGGGCGACCTTTGCCAGCATCTCCATTGGCAAGCGGTCGGGCGACAAGGTGCCGGAGTTTCACTATCTGAGCGAGGGCATTCACCATGTCAGCACGCCCAATACCTACCGAATGCCGGACGGTATGGATGAGGCAGCATTTTCTTCGCATCTGGTGGCGGAATTTGAGGCCAAGATCGCCGAGATCGGGGCCGACAAGGTGGCGGCTTTCTTTGCAGAGCCAATTCAGGCCTCTGGCGGGGTGATCATGCCGCCCGAGGGCTATCTGCACGCCATGTGGCAGGTTTGCCAGAAACACGGGATATTGTTCATCGCCGACGAGGTGGTTACCGCTTTTGGCAGGCTTGGCCATTGGTTCGCCTCACGCGATGTGTTCGACGTACAGCCGGATATCATCTGCTGCGCCAAAGGGTTGAGCTCTGGCTATCAACCCATTGGTGCTGTTGTGTTTTCTGAGACCATATGGTCTGCCATGCAGGGTGATCGGTGGTATGCGTCGGGCTTTACCTATTCGGGCCATCCCGTGGCCTGCGCCGCCGCCTTGAAGAATATCGAGATCATCGAGCGGGAGGGTCTTCTGGAACACGCCAGGGACGTGGGCACCTATTTTCAGCAGAGACTGGCCAGCTTGTCAGAGCTTCCTTTGGTGGGCAGCGTGCGCGGCCACGGCCTGATTGGCTGCGTTGAGAACGTCGCCGATAAAACCGGCAAAACGCTCTTGCCCGATGAGGTGGATGTTGGCAAACGCATCTCGCAGGCCTGCGAGGCCAAGGGGTTGATGGTGCGCCCGATTGGGCATCTGAATGTCATGTCGCCTCCGCTGGTGATCACGCGGGGCGAGGTGGATTTTGTGGCCGAAACTCTGGGTCAGGCGATCAGGGATGTGGCGGATGCGCTGGTGCGCGACGGGATAAAGGTGGACTAGGCTATGGCG
>CALFWN010000348.1 GCA_937928335.1 uncultured Litoreibacter sp.
GAAACAGGTTGCCGTCCTGAAACACAATCGACAAGGGCCGCTTGCCCGGCGGCGTGCCCTCAATGGCCTCGCCCTCCACCACGATGCGCCCCGCATCCAGCGGCACAAAGCCCGCAATCGCGTTCAGCAGCGTTGACTTGCCCGAGCCCGACGCTCCGATCACCGCAACCCGCGCGCCTTGGTCGATGCGCAAATCCGCCCGCAAGGTGAACGCGCCTTGCGTCACTCTCAAGCCCTCAAGCGTCAACATCGGCGCGCCCTCCCCGGTCAAACAGCCAGAACAGCGTCAGGCTCAGCGTCAGCAGCAGCAGCGCCGCGCCAAAGGCCGCGTCCAGCCGGTAGGCATTCATCAACTGGTAGAGGGCCAGCGGCAAGGTCTGGTTTTCGGGGTCCGCGAACAGCGCGATGACGCCAAGGTCGCCCATCGACAAAGCCGCCGCCAGCCCCGCGCCGAACCCCATCGGGCGGCGCAACCTTGGCAAGACCAGCACCCGCAGCCGCGCCCATCCCGACAGGTCCAGACTGTCCGCCAGCCTGCCGTAATCCGCCTCGATCTCCGCCAGCGCCGGGCTGATCGCCCGCAGTGCAAAAGGCAGGCTCATCGCCGCGTTCACCAGAATCAATATCGGCAAGGCCAGCGCCACCGGGTCCGCCCAGCGGTAGACCATGATGAACAGCCCCGTCCCGATCACCAGCGGGGAGGCGGCTATCGACAGATACCCCACGCCTTCCACGATCCGCGCCCGCAGGTTCAGCGCCGCCAATGCCAGCGGCAGGGCCAGCGCGATGGTTGTCAAGGCAGAGGCCACCGCCACCCAAACCGACCGCCACGCGGCCCCCCAGATGCTGTCCGGCAGCGCGAACACCGGGCCTGCGCCCTTGCCGATGATCATCAGCAGCGGCACCAACAGAAACGCGCTCGCCAGCAGCAGCACAAGGGCGTCCAGCCAGACCGAGCCCCCGCTGCGCGGCACCACACGCCCCAGCCCCGCGCCTTGCCCCATCGGCACGCTCACCCAAAGCGACAGGGTCGCGGCCACCGCGCACAACCCGAACTGCACCAGCGCCAGCAACGCGGCTTTCGACAGGTCAAAGTCGAACCGGAACGCCTGATAAATCGCCAGCTCGATCGTGGTCGCTTTCGGCCCGCCGCCCAGCGCCAGAGCCACCGCAAAGCTGGTGGTGCAAATCAGGAAAATCACCATGAACGCGCCGGGCAACACGGCCCTCAGCAGCGGCAGCTCCAGATGCCGGAACATGTCGCGGTCTGAGAAGCCCAGGGCCTCCGCCAGCCGGAATCGCTCCCCCGGAATGGCCAGCCAGCCTTGCAGCAAAAGTCGCGTGGCCAGCGGCAGGTTGAAGAACACATGCGCCAGCAGCACACCTTGCAGCCCAAAGATCGAAACAGGCTCTAACCCGCTCCAGATCAGTGCTGAATTTACCAACCCGTTGCGCCCGAACACGGCCAAAAGGCCCAGCATGGCGACGATCACGGGCAGGATAAACGGCGCGCCCAGCAGGGTGATCAGCAGGCCCCGTCCGCGAAACTGCCGCCGGGCCAGCGCGCGCGCCACAGGCACGGCCAGAACCACGGAAATCAGCGCCGACAGGAGCGCCTGCAAGACGGTAAACCGCACCGCCAGCCAGTCAGAGGCACGAAGCCCTGAAAGCCCCTCCGCCCGCCAGGCAACCGCGCCCAGCGTGCCGAGGGTCAGCAACATCAAAAGGGCGGCCGCAGCCGCCCCAAGATAGGTGCTTATTGGCTGAACGCGGCGAGCCATGCGTCCAGCACGTCATCGCGCAAAGCGGCGGCTTCGTCTTCGCTGTAGAACAGTGCCTTTTTCGGCAGGGCCAGCTTCTTGAAGCCTTCGGGCCATTTGTCCTCGTCCAATTTCGCCGGGAAGGACCAGTTGGCGGTCGGGATCATCTCCTGAAAGGTTTCCGACAGCACGAAATCCATGAAGGCCTGCGCCAGTTCCGGCTGCTCGGTGGTTTTCACCATGCCCACCAGTTCGGTCATGAAGTAATGGCCTTCGTCAAAGATCGCCGCCGATTTGGTTTCGTCTTCTTCGGCAATGATGTGGTAGGCGGGCGATGTTGTGTAGCTCAGCACCATATCGGCCTCGCCATCGGTGAACATGCCGTAGCTTTCCGACCAGCCCTTGGTCACGGTCAGCACTTTGGGGGCCAGCTTGGCGAAAGCCTCGTCAACCTTGTCGCCGTAAACCGACTTCATCCACAGCATCAGCGCGAGGCCAGAGATGGAAGATCTCGGGTCCTGCACAACGACCTTGATGTCATCCTCGGAGTTCAGAAACGCATCAAAGGAGGTCGGCGCATCGGCCATCTTTTCGTTGTTATAGATGAACGCGGTGTGGCCCCAGTTGAAGGGTAGAAACACCTCATCCGTCCACTCAATCGGCAGCGTCAGATCGCTTGTATCCTGCCCGTGGGGCAGGAATAGACCCGTTTCACGCGCTTTTTTGGTGACGTCGGTGTTCAGCCCGATCACCACATCGGCCTTGGTGCGTTCGCCCTCCAGAAGCAGGCGCGGCAGGATGTCACCGGGCAGGTATTTGATGTCGCAATCGCAGGTGGCTTCGAACGCCGCCTCGATCTTCGGGCCGGGGCCCCATTCGGATGTGAAATAGTCAGGCGCGTAGATTGTCAGCTCTGCTTTCTCCGCCAAAACGGGTGTCGCAATCGCAATCAATCCAACGCTCAAAAGGATATGTCTCATGGTCTTTCCTCCAAAACGCCGGACGGGGGTTGGGGTGTGAGACCATCTCAAACCTTCCCTCCGCCGGTCTTAACCGGTTCAGGTTCTACGGGTCAGCTTTCGCAATCTCAGCTGGGCGCATCACGCGGCCAGCCCCCCGAGGTACGTTGTTTCTAGGTCGCGGACCACACTTGAGCAAGGCAAAACCCCTTGAGAGCCTTCCATTGCGCGTTTAGACCGCTTCCAAAGGGAGCGTTCCATGTCGATCAACAGCTTTGGCCATCTTTTCCGCGTGACCACCTGGGGCGAAAGCCACGGGCCGGCCTTGGGTGCGACCGTCGATGGTTGCCCGCCAAATGTGCCGCTATCCGAGGAGATGATCCAGGTCTGGCTCGACA
>CALFWN010000349.1 GCA_937928335.1 uncultured Litoreibacter sp.
GTTGTTTTGCATCGGTTTGGTCCTGTCGCTGAAAGGTGTAAGCCCGGTATTTGCGCCGGTCAGTTCGGCATGAAGGGCGTCATATTCCGCGAATTTGCGGGTGAGAAAGGCGGTGGTCAGCCGGTTCTTTTCCGCAGCACCGCGCGGGGTGAGGGAGTAGGCGAAGCGCTTGCGTTTATCCGCGCCCGCGCGTTCGGTGATCTTGATGAACCTGGCGGCCGCAGCCGTCTTGAGCAGCCCGTTGAGCCGCCCGAGCGAGATCCCCAAAGCCGCCGCCGTCGCGCGTTGTGACGCGTCGGATGCCAGATCAAGCTGGCGCAGAAGCCGGAAGAGCAGATCTTCCTCTTCCCGGTTGGGGGATGCGGGTGGCATGGTAATCTCGGGACTCAATATGTGTTCACGCATGAACGCATAGAGGGAAATCTGTGTTCAGCCAAGAACAAACTTGTGGTCGGGGCGGAAACAGTGCGTTTTGCGTGGCCAAGCTCTCCGCCAGCGGGCCGCTTTCAGCGCTCAGAACCGTTTGATAAATGTTCCAATGAAGGGCGAGACCAGAAGAGAGGCGCCAGATTGCACTATCTTGAAGGCCATAGCGGCTGCGAAGCCCAGATTGTTGCGCTGTTTGAGGACACATTCACCCAATCGGAAAATGCGGGCGAGGGCGCATTGATTGCAAAGCTGGCTGGGGAGTTGATGCAGGCAGCGCCTCCCAAGGATATACTCGTCCTTTCGGCGCAGGCGCAGGATAGCAGGCGTCTGGCAGGGTGCATTTTCCTGTCGCGATTGTCTTGCGCTGGTGATGATCGGGCTCTGTTCATCCTGTCACCCGTCGCTGTTGCGCCGCGCTTTCAAAGACAGGGTGTCGGGCAGGGGTTGATCCGGCATGGGCTTGATCGCCTGCGCGAGCAAGGCGTTGCCTATTGTGTCACCTATGGTGATCCCGCCTATTACAGCCGCATCGGTTTTCGCCAGATCAGCCCGAAGATGGTAAGGCCGCCATTGCCTCTCAGCCATCCAGACGGGTGGCTTGGTCAATCGCTGACGAAAGCCGAGCAGGCCCCATTCGCAGGGCGCTCTACATGCGTGGATGCGTTGGCGCGACCTGAATACTGGTAGGAAAGCCTACTCGTGTTCCGCCAAAAACCGCTCCGCTTCCAGCGCGGCCATGCAGCCCATGCCTGCGGATGTCACCGCCTGGCGGTATTTGTAATCTGTCAGGTCGCCCGCGGCGAAAAGGCCGGGGATGGAGGTCGCGGTGCTGTCGGGTTTGGTCACCACATAGCCGCCCATATGGGTGTCCAGCACGTCCTTGACCAGCTCGTTGGATGGCGCGTGGCCGATGGCGACGAAGACGCCCTTGCAGGCGATCTCGGTAATCTCGTCGGTCTTCACATTGCGCACACGCACGCCTTCAACAGAGGTGGGGCTGTCGCTGCCGATGACTTCCTCAAGCTGGTGGAACCACAAAGGCTCGATCTTGGGGTTCTTGAACAGGCGGTCTTGCAGGATTTTCTCCGCCCGCAGCTCGTCGCGGCGGTGGATCAGTGTGACTTTGGAGGCGAAATTGGTCAGGAACAGCGCCTCCTCGACAGCCGTGTTGCCGCCGCCAATGACCACGATCTCCTGCCCGCGGTAGAAAAACCCGTCACAGGTGGCGCAGGCAGAGACGCCGAAGCCTTTGAATTTCTCCTCCGAAGGCAGGTCCAGCCATTTGGCCCGTGCGCCGGTGGCCAGAATGACGGCATCGGCGGTGTAGATGGTGCCGCTGTCGGATTGGCAGGTAAAGGGGCGTTTGCTGGTGTCGATGCTGGAGATGATGTCGCCCACGACCTCGCAGCCCATCGCCTTGGCATGGGCCTCCATGCGCACCATAAGGTCGGGGCCCTGTACTTCGGTGTCGCCGGGCCAGTTTTCGACCTCCGTGGTGGTGGTCAGCTGGCCGCCCGGCTCGATGCCTTGCACCAGGATCGGCTTGACCATAGCGCGTGCGGCATAGACGCCTGCAGTATATCCGGCGGGGCCGGAGCCGATGATCAGAACTTTGGTGTGACGTGTTTCGGCCATGATGGTCCCCTGAGGTCTTGAGATGCAGCCAGACCGATATAGGACGCCGCGCCGCGAGGTGCCAGTACCATCCTTGCGCCATCCTCATGTCGCCCCTGAGCCACCCCGCATTTTTGAGTCAAGGTTCTTTGTTGCGCATCTGTGAAACATTGTTGCGTCTGCGCCGGGGTTTGGGTAAGTTCTGTCCAGCTAAGGGAAGATTATGGCCATTTCAAAACTAGATGATATCGACCGCAAAATTCTGGCGGAGCTGCAGGCCGATGGCCGCATGACCAATGTAGAGCTTGCCAAACGGGTGGGCATTTCCGCCCCGCCTTGCCTGCGCCGGGTCCGCACTTTGGAGGAATCGGGCTATATCAAGGGCTACCACGCCGAAGTTGAAGCACGCGCGCTGGGGTTTGAAGTGCAGGTCTTTGCGATGGTCGGGCTGCAAAGCCAGGCGGAGGCCGACCTGTCCGCATTCGAGAAGCGCTGCCATGACTGGCCGCTGGTACGTGAGTGCCACATGCTCAACGGTGAGGTGGATTTTATCCTCAAATGCGTGGCCCCCGATCTTTCCAGCTTTCAGAGCTTTCTGACCGAGCAGCTGACCTCCGCCGATAATGTGGCCAGCGTGAAGACGTCTTTGGTCATTCGCGGCTCAAAGGATGAGCCGGGCGTGCCGTTTGATGTGGTCGAGGACCGGCTGAGCCAGATCACCTGAGGCCGTGTATCAGGCCCCGTTGCGCAGGGTGCGGACCTCGAAAGAGGTCAGCCTCTGGGTCAGCTGCGGGCCGAAATCCGCCAACTCGCGGGCCTGCGGGAAAAGCCGCAGCAGGCTGCTGAGCAGGTCGCTGTCCAACAGCGTTTCGGCGAAGGGGCCGGGGTGGAAGCTTTCCAGCTCGACCCCGTTGGCCAGGATCGTCACCTGCCGGTCAAAGGCCAGATTATAAAGCTGAATTCCGGAAATGGGCGTGATTGCCACAACCTGCAGCCCGTCCTCAAAAGCACGGATCGGGGCGAAGGCCAGATCAACGCCGAACAGCTCCCGGCAGGCGGCATGGCGCATCAGAATATGGGAGCGCGGCGCCAGCATCAGGTCGGCGGAGGGCTTGGCCAGCCCGAAAGCGTCGGCGGTCACCCGGAACAGCTTGGCGGTTTCCTGGCCGGGGGTCTCGTTGGGCATGTGCAGGCTGGAGCCGATCCATTGCAGCGGCAGCGGCCCGTATTCGCTGGTCAGGATGCGGGTGCCGGGGGTCAGATCCTCGACGGCGATGGGGCCGCCAGTGGTCGAGATCAGCGTGCCGCGGGCGACATTGCCGCAAGCCGCCTCGATCATTGGCAGGGCGGGGGCCATGATGTTGGAGGTGCCCACCGTGCCGTCCGGGTTCAGCCAGCTGACGTCACATGCAATTGTGGGCGCGGCGTGGCGCGGATGTGGGGCGGGGGAGGAGGTGGCAGCATCCGCCCGGTGGCCGACAGGCCATCTGCGTCGCACGGTGCGGGAATAGGTCATGCGCTGTCCTTTTCAGGTCTTGCAGGCCTGCACGATCCCCACCGATATGCAGTATGTTTTGAGTGTGTATCCCCAACAATGGGGGAAATTACCGCTTAAAAGTCAATGAAATGAGGTCAATAGAGGATGTCCTGTCACCAATGCGCGGTTTAAGGGCAGATTGTTTCGCGCCGCCGAATGAGTTTCGCCACAATTGCGCGTGCGGCGTCCCCTCTTGGGGTGACCCGCGCGTCAAGGCAATGCGAATCAAAACCCGTGCGACAGGGCGCTGGTTCAGGCCCGGCGGCCATGATAGGCGACAGGTATGATGACCCCAGAGATGATCAAGAAAACCTATGCCAAGGCGTTGGCGGCGCAGCAGGCCGGGCGGCTCAGCGAGGCGCAAAAAGGCTATGCGCGACTGCTGAAAGCACATCCGAACCTGGCCGAGGCGCAGTTCAATATGGGCCGGGTCGCCGCCGGGCTGCACCAGTTTGCCGATGCTGCCGGGTATTTCGAGGCCGCCTTGCGCCTCAAGCCGCAAGAGCCTGCGATCTGGCTGGCCTATCTCGACATGGCCTCGCGCCATCCCAATCTCGACAATCTCGCCAAGCTCCTGGCGCGAGCGGGCGCGGGGCTGGAGCGGTTCCCCGAGGTCGCGTTTTACAACGGTCTGATCGCCGCACGGCGCAACCAGCCGCAGGAGGCGCGCAGGCTGATTGGCGCGGCCTTGGGCAAGGGGCTGAAATCGCCCCGCGCGCAGGTCGAGCTTGGCATGGTGCTGGCCGCTTTGGGCGAGCCCGATGCGGCCCTTGACGCATTTGACGCGGCTCTCGCGCAGTCGCCGCAGCATGATTTTGCCTGGGTCCGCAAGGCAGGGCTTTTGCGCGATATTGGCCGCACCCAAGAGGCGCTTGAGGCGGCGCAACAGGCGATCAGCGTGGCCCCGAAAAAGGGGACGCATTACCATGCCTATGCCTCCATCGCGAAGATGCAGGCGGGGGACCCGGTGATTGCGCAGATGGCCGATATGCTGAAGCGGACCCCCAAGGCTGATCCGGGCCGGGTCTATCTGGGTTACGCTCTGGCCAAGGCGATGGAAGACACAGGCCAGCATTCCGAGATGTTTCGCTACCTTGATCTGGCCAATGGCCAGCTGGCCAAGACCTACCCCTATGAGGCCGCTGCCGATG
>CALFWN010000350.1 GCA_937928335.1 uncultured Litoreibacter sp.
CGCGTTGACCAGGCGGATGTGTTCTTCGCCAATGCGCTGGATCATGCCCGCACGCTTTTTGCCGCAGGCACCACCATTATCGGCGTCTGCGCGTCGGGTATCCTGATCCGTGCCGTGGCCCCCTTGCTGGCCGACAAGACCACGGAGCCGCCGGTGCTCTCTGTCTCCGATGACGGCGCTGTTGTGGTGCCTTTGCTCGGTGGCCATCGCGGTGCCAACCGCCTGGCTTCTAAAATTGCCGAAGGATTACAATCGGTTGCGGCGGTGACCACCGCAGGCGATGTGGCTCTGGGCGTGGCATTGGATGAGCCGCCATCGGGTTGGGCTCTCGCCAATCCCGAAGCCGCCAAAGAGGTGATGGCACAGCTTCTCTCCGGCGCTGGCGTCACGGTGGAGGGCGAAGCAGACTGGTTGTCCGGCTTGCCGCAAGGCCGCGACCTGACCATCTCAGCCGGGATCGCACCCAGCGGGGCCGACCTGCAATTCCACCCCCAGCGCCTGACCCTCGGCGTCGGCTGCGCCCGCAACTGCCCGCCGGAAGAGTTGCAGGCTTTGGTGGAGCAAACCCTCACTGAGGCAGGCATCGCCGCCGGAGCCATTCACTCCGTCAACACGATCGATCTGAAAGCTGATGAGCCAGCCTGTTTCGTTTTGGCAAAAATACTCAATCGCCCGCTGCGCCTTTTCACAGCGGCTGAGCTGGAGACGCTGACCCCGAAAGTCGTCACACCCTCAGAGGTGGTGTTTGCCGAGGTTGGTACCCATTCCGTGTCCGAGGCGGCGGCTCTGGCGCAATCGGGTGGCGCGCTTCTGGTGACAAAGCGCAAAACCAAAAACGCAACCTGCGCGCTGTCAATCGCGCCCGCACCCCTGACGGGGTTGCGCGGACGCGCGCGCGGCAAACTGTCCATCATCGGCATCGGGCCGGGGCAGCATTCCTGGCGCACGCCGGAGGCTTCCAAACTGGTGCAGGAGGCGGAGGAACTGGTGGGATACGGGCCTTATATCGACCTGCTGGGGCCGCTGGCCTACAGCAAAACGCGGTCTGATTTCCCGCTGGGTGGCGAACAAGACCGTTGTCGCTACGCGCTGGAACAGGCGGCCAAAGGCAGGAATGTCGCGCTGATTTGTTCAGGGGATGCAGGCATTTACGCGATGGGCGCGCTGGTGTTCGAGCTGCTGGACCGCGCGCCTGACGAGATGGGCGTGAGCGACGCCGCACACCGGGTGGAGGTCGTCTCGACCCCCGGCGTGTCGGCCTTGCAAGGCGCCGCCGCGCGGGCGGGCGCACCTTTGGGGCATGACTTCTGTGCCATTTCACTTTCGGATTTGCTGACCCCGCGCGAGGATATTGTGAAACGCCTGCACGCCGCGGCGGAGGGTGATTTTGTGATCGCCTTTTACAACCCGGTCTCCATGCGCCGCCGGACCCTGTTGGCGGAGGCGCGGGAGATTTTGCTGAAACATCGGCCAGCTGATACGCCGGTGATGCTGGCAAGCTCACTGGGACGGCCGGAAGAGCATGTGCGCTACCGCAAGCTGAGCGCGCTAGAGGTGGATGAGGTAGATATGCTGACCGTTGTGTTGGTGGGGTCGAGCCATTCCAGACTTGCCCAGCTGGGTGAGGGGCCACGGATGTATACGCCGCGCGGATATGCGCGCAAGATTGACGGGGATCTGGCGTGAGTGCGGTGCGACGCTCGCCTGCGGCATCGCCCCGCCCACCCTCCCGTATTGGAGCTTAGACATGACGGTATACTTTATTGGCGCGGGGCCAGGCGATCCTGAATTGCTGACGCTGAAAGCGCAGCGGATCATCTCGCAATGCCCGGTATGTCTATATGCGGGCTCACTGGTGCCCGAGGCCGTGGTGGCCGGTGCGCCGGCGGGGGCGCTGGTGATGGACACCGCGCCGATGACGCTGGACGACACCCATGCGCAGATCGTGGCGGCCCATGCCAAAGGGCAGGACGTGGCCCGCGTGCATTCGGGCGATCCGTCCCTTTACGGCGCGATTGCGGAGCAGATCCGCCGGTTGAAGGCCGAGGGGATCGACTACCAGATCATCCCGGGCGTACCAGCCTATGCGGCTGCTGCTGCCGCGTTGGGGCAGGAACTGACCGTTCCCGAGATCGCGCAATCCATTGTGCTGACCCGCATGTCGATGAAATCGACCTCGATGCCGGAGGGCGAAACGCTGGAAAACTTCGCCCGCACCGGTGCGACGCTGGCCATTCATCTTGGCATTCGCGCCCTGCGCGAGATCGAGCGCGTGCTGACGCCCTATTACGGGGCGGATTGTCCAGTGGTGGTGGCCTACCGCGCCAGCTGGCCCGACCAGATTTTTCTGCGCGGCACGCTCAGCGACATCCATGCAAAAGTGCGGGCCGAAAAGATCACCCGCACGGCGTTGATTCTGGTGGGACCGGCCCTGGCAGATATCAAAGATTTCAAGGACTCAGCGCTCTATGACCCTGAAATACCCCATGTCTTGCGTCCCAGGGTGCTGAGTTAGCAACATCTTGAAATGTCATAGAATTGAAGCGAATATTTAGGAGAATCCCTGTTAACTGGCTAAGCTGAACCCGTAACCAGTAGGGGAATCACCATGTCGACATTCTTGTCACGCGAAGTTCAGGCCGGCCTTGAGGCGGCGCAAAAGCAAGCGATGCGAAAGCGGTCCCGGCTGCGGGTTCATGTGGGCGAGGACGTGTTTCCGATCCTGCAATTTCAGGAGCTTGGTGTTCCGTAAACTTGTGGGTTTGGATCGGGGTAAGTAAAATTACCACGTAGAGTTCCAATAGCCGCTGCACGAACATAAACAGCCCCTGCCTGTTCTGTGAATTGAGTAAATGAATCTTGTCCTGTATAAA
>CALFWN010000351.1 GCA_937928335.1 uncultured Litoreibacter sp.
AGCCATTGGCACCGCAATTCAACGGCCCGCTCAGCGTCACCGGCACAGCGCAAATGACCGATGCAGGCATCGTGGTCGCAACAGAGGCGCAAGGCCCCTACGGGCTGGACGCAAATGTCGAGGGGCGCGTGACGGGCGAGAATGCGCCGGATGTCCGCTTTGCCGCGCGGCTGCCTAATGTCCAGCCATTGGCACCGCAATTCAACGGCCCGCTCAGCGTCACCGGCACAGCACAAATGCAGGAGGAGAGCCTTGTTGTCGACACCCGGGCCGATGGGCCTTACGGGCTGGATGCCGAGGTCAGCGGCGCGGTCACCGGCCCTGCCCCGGCGGTGGATTTCGCACTGAGATTGCCGAATGTGGCACCTTTGGTGCCGCAGTTTTCCGGGCCGCTCTCGGTCAATGGCAGCGCCAGCCAACAAAGCGCAGGCTGGTTCATCGACACAGCTTTGCAAGGCCCTGCCGGGGCCTCCGCAGACGTCACCGGGCGGGTCGGCACGGATGGGCAATTGGCGCTGTCGGCGGCGGGCGATCTGCCGCTGGCGCTGGCCAACCCGTTTATCGAGCCGCGCAGCCTGCAGGGTCAGGCCCGGTTCGACCTGCGCATCGACGGCCCTCCGGCTTTGGGCTCGGTTTCCGGGCGGGTCACGGCCACGGATGGCCGCCTGTCGGCCCCGAATTTCCGTGTGGCACTGACCGGGATCAACGCAAATCTGGCGCTGTCATCAGGCCGGGCGGAGGTTGATCTGAGCGGCGATGTCTCCTCTGGCGGGCGGGTCAGCCTGCGCGGGCCGGTGGCGCTGACCGGGGCGATGCCCGCGCAGCTTGCCCTGACCTTGACCCAGGTTCAGGTTGTGGACCCCGCGCTTTACCGCACCATACTCGACGGCGCGCTCAGCATAGACGGCCCGCTGCAAGGCGGTGCGCGGATTGCCGGTCAGATCAATGTGGGCGAGACGCAGATCACCGTGCCCTCGACAGGTCTGGGCGGCTTTACCATCGTGCCCGAGATCACGCATGTCGGGGCCACAAGCGCCGTGCGCACCACCCAGGACAAGGCCGGGCTGATCAAGGAAAAAGCCGACGAGGCCAGCGGCGGCGGTCCCGCCTTCCCGCTTGATATCTCCATCGCCGCGCCTGCACGGATCTTCGTGCGCGGGCGCGGGCTGGATGCAGAGCTTGGCGGGCAATTGCGGCTGACCGGGACCACGGCCAATATCATCTCGGCCGGTCGGTTCGAGCTGATCCGGGGCCGCCTCGACATTCTGGAAAAACGCTTCAATCTGGATGAGGGCAGCATTCAATTGCAGGGCAATTTTGACCCGTTCCTGCGTTTCGTCGCCACAACCCGCACCACGGCTGGCACAGCCAGCGTGATCATCGAAGGCGCGGCCTCAGAGCCGGAGGTGCGTTTTGAAGCCAGCCCCGAGGCGCCGCAAGACGAGGTGCTGGCACAGATTTTCTTTGGCCGCGACGTGTCGCAATTGTCAGCATTCCAGGCGCTGCAACTGGCAAATGCCGTGGCCACGCTGGCCGGCGGAGGCGACGGGGGCATCGTGTCACAACTGCGCCGCAGCTTTGATCTGGACGATCTGGACGTGACCACCGACGACGCGGGCAACACCGCCTTGCGGGTCGGCAAATACATCTCTGACAATATCTACACGGATGTCGAACTGGGCGGCGCGGACGGGGCGGAGGTCTCGCTGAATGTCGACCTAACGCCGAACATCACCGCCCGCGGCAGCGCCAATTCGGTCGGGGAAACCTCGCTTGGCGTCTTCTTCGAGAAAGACTACTGACGCTTTTGGCCTTTTCCCGGGCCCCTCGATAATGTACGCGTTAATGTATACATTAACCCGAAAGACACCCTATGACGCAGAGATTCGACATCGCCGTTTTCGAAGGCGACGGCATCGGGCCGGAAATCACCGCCCCCACCGTGGCGCTGCTCAAGGCGCTGGCCGCAACATCCGACGCCTACGCGCTCTCCTTCCAAAGCCATCCCGCCGGGGCCGCCCATTACGCCAAAACCGGCGACAGCCTGCCCGAGGCATCCCTGAAAGCCGCCAAGGTGGCGGACGCCATTTTGCTATCCGCAATGGGTCTGCCGGATGTCCGCTATGCCGACGGCACCGAGATATCGCCGCAAATAGACCTGCGTAAAGCCTTCAAGCTATTTGCAGGCGTGCGCCCCGTGCGCGTGGCCCCCGGCGGGCTGACCCCGCTGAAATTGCCCGAGGGCAAGGGCATCGATTTTGTGCTGATCCGCGAAAGCACCGAAGGGCTGTTTCACACCCAGGGCACAGGCGAGGTCACCGAGACGGAGGCGCGTGAAACGCTGCTGATCACGCGTGCGGTCTGCGAAAAACTTTTCGCCTTCGCCTTCAACATGGCACGGGACCGCAAGACGCAGGGCCGCGGCCCGGGCCGGGTCACCTGCGTCGACAAGGCCAACGTCTTCCGCGCCTTCGCCTTCTTCCGCCAATTGTTCGACGAGGAGACCGCCAGACATCCCGAGATCACCGCCGACCACGCCTATGTTGACGCCACCGCACTGTGGATGGTTCAAAAGCCGTGGGAGTTTGACGTGATGGTGACCGAAAACATGTTTGGTAAACGACGCCCATGCCACCCCGCCCGATTTCATGTTGAATGATGTAATCGCCAAGCTGTGATGACTTTGGCAACCTGCGATCGAATTCAAGATTGCCGGGCTCAAGACCGGCGGGCTCGGTTGCTTCGGATTCAGCAGCCTTGCCGGCCAGATGAAGCGACTCGATGCTTTCCAGGTACTTGCCGAGAACCGATGACAGTTCTGGGTTGGCTTCGAGCAACATGTCCTTGTCGACCGACACTCCGCTCTCAAGATCGCTCAGGTAGGTTTCAAGGATCGATGCGAGTTGTTCTTGTTGTGTCTCGCTCAGTGATTCGAGCAGGTCTTCGTCCACTTGAAGCAGGGCCGATCCTTGTACTGAGTTTTGGGCCGAGTTTTCGTGAGGTCGAATCATGACTGTTCCTCCCGCCGAAGGATCTGTCGCATCTGTTCGATCGCACGCAACCAGATCATACGCGTCGCACCGCTCGTCCGCCCCATCCTCTCAGCGATCGTCGCGAACGGTACTCCTTCGAGATGCCGCATGACAATCACGTCTCGGTAATCCGCTGACAGTTCCGTCATCGCATTCGCCATGCGTACCAACTCTTCCTGCAATGAGATATCGCTTTCAGCACTGGGGCGATGATCCGCGAGCATCGCCTCGAGTCGCATGGCCGATCGATCCAGCGAGGCAAAGTCGCCCCATGCTGCCGCCCGGCATGTTCACGTTGCCACCCGTCCGGCTCGCGAGGAAGAACCCGAAGGTCGCGTTCGGGAGGTTCGAGGCCGTC
>CALFWN010000352.1 GCA_937928335.1 uncultured Litoreibacter sp.
GAGCGGGCCTGCACATAGGCGATGCCGTAAAGGATCAACGCCGCCAGCGCGCCCCCCAGCAGGAAGGGGATGCCGTGGCCCATCGCCTCGGTCAATGTGTAGCTGGTCGAGGAGACCCCGACCCGCCACAGCGCCAGCACCACGAAATAGCCGATAACCCAGTTCAGGCCCCAGGCATCCTTGGCCAGTCGCAACGCGTCGGGCGCGCCTTGCCAAATGATATACTCATCCGCCGGAAGCGCCTCTGGCAGGCCCCGCACTGGTTCGAATTTGAAATCGTCGTGATGCTGCATTGTCTTTGTCCCTATGTCGGTCGCCGGACCCCTGGCTGAGAGCCCGGCGATGCTGGTGTCAGCCTAGATCAGCGGCTCGGCCCGTGACGGGTCGGCATAGAGCGTGCCGCCGCCGAAATAGGCCATGACCTTTTCTTCCTCGAGAAGCGTGATCGTGTCGGGTTTCCTGATCGCAGGGATGCCCATCACGTTATGAGCATGAAGCGCGCGGATCACGACGCGGTCGCCTTTGATCTTGGCAAAGTTCATCGGGATCAGGCGGATGTTGCTCTTACCTTCCGGGTTTGCATCCATTGTCAGGTAGCGCACCATCTGCTCCGGCACATCGACCCACATATCGGTGATCCGGCCCACGACTTCGCCGTCGCCGGTGACAACCACCTTGCCACGCGGGTCCATGCCCGCCGACACGTGGAAATCATCCAGCACCGACATCGGCTTGATCTTTGCATGGCCATGCGCGTCCAGCTCTGCCACATCGCGGCGCGGCGCCCAGGAGGCCGGGCCAACCCCGTCGCTCATCGGGTCCCCTGTCGGCACATAAGGCGAGCCCGCCGCCGTGGCCGTGCGTTGCAGCTTGAGGTTGTCACGATCGCCGCGCTGCCCGGAGGGCACCGTCAGATTGCCGCGCCCGTCGCGCAGGATGAAGGTCTTGTCCTTTGGCACCGGGAACGGGCCCTGATTGGGCGCGATATTGCCGTCATCATCCTCCAGCGCATAGCCCTCGCGCATATTCTCCGTCTGCAGATAGAAGATCAGCAGCGCGAAAAACAGCCAGAACAGCCAGATCGCGGCGCTTGCCAGATCGAAATTTCCAAAGAATGTATTGCCAACCATAGGGGTTCCTCCGTCTTATCTTTTGGTGCAGGTCATGTCGGGAAATCGGCCAAGCCAACCGGCCCCGCCTGCTGAGTGGGTATGGCGCGGGCCTTGACCAAAGGCCCCAGCGCCACGAGCGTTACGAACAGCAAACCGATCTCTGTGTGGTAGACGACCGAATATCCTGTCGCGTTGGAACTGAGCGCATCGCCCAGCGCGCCGCTTTGCGCGGCGGAATTGACAAGGTCGCGCAACGCGCCCCCGATAAAAATGGACAGGCCCGCAGCAGTGGCTTGCGCAGCACCCCAAGCCCCCAGCGCCAGCCCTTTGCCCGCCGCCCCTGTCGTGTTCAGCGTCATCGCCGCGGTCAGGGTTGCCACGGCAAACAGCCCACCGCCCAGACCGATGCCAAACGCACCGGCAAAGAACAGCACGGTGCTGGTCAACGGGGCCGCGAAGATCACCGCGCAGAAGGAGGCGAGCCCGATCAGGATGCCCCGCGCCGCCATGCGGAACGGATCGATGCTGGATTTCAGCCACCGCGCCGCAAGGCCGAACCCCAACAGCGCACCACCCGCCCACATCGCGGTCAGAAGCGTCGTCGCCGAGACAGACAGGCCGAGGACCTCGCCGCCATAGGGCTCCAGCAGCACGTCCTGCATGTTAAAGGCCATCGTCCCCAGAAAAACCACAACCAGCAAACGGCCCGCATGGCCGCCATTGGTCAGGTCGTCCCAGGCATCGCGGAACTGCGGCATCGGCGCCGCGCGTTCCTCTTTGGTCATCGGGTTGACCTTCTCCTGCTTCCACAGCGCAACCATGTTCAACACGATGGTCACAACAGCCGTGCCTTGCACCACCTGCACCAGCCTGAGATCAGAGAAGTTCTGCAACAGCGCCCCGACAATCAGCGCAGAGACGCCCATCCCGATCAGGAACATCACGTAAAGCAGCGCCACAACCTGCGGGCGGGTTTCCTCTGTCGCGCGGTCTGCGGCCAGCGCCAGCCCGGCGGTTTGGGTCATGTGCATCCCGACCCCCGTGAGCAGGAAGGCCAGCGCCGCGCCGACCTCGCCCGCCCATTCCGGGCCTGCAACCTGATCGCCAGACAGAACCAGCAGGCCCATCGGCATGATGGCAAGACCGCCAAACTGCCACAGCGACCCGAACCACAGATAGGGGATGCGCTTCCAGCCAATGGCCGAGCGGTAATTGTCGGAACGGAACCCCAACAGCGCCCGAAACGGGGCGACCAGCACCGGGATCGCGATCATGATCGCGACGATGGTGGCAGGCACGCTCAGTTCGACAATCATCACGCGGTTGAGCGTGCCAAGCAGCATCACGGCAGCCATGCCGACCGAGATCTGAAAGAGCGACAGGCGCAGCAACTGGCCCAGCGGCAACTGCTCGCTGACCGCATCGGAGAACGGCAGGGCGCGCAGCGTCAGGGTCTTGAACATGTTGCGGCCAAGGATCATGGGCGGAACTCCAACGCATTGGAGATGTAGAAACCCGATGTCACCCGCTCGATATTTCTGAGCCTTCCAGAGGTCACCTGCGCCGCCAGCTTTTCGGGGCTGTGCGGCACCATCACCGGCGACCGGTCAGAGCGCGGGAACAGTTTGCCCACACGCCACATCGCCATCAAAAGCGGCGTGCGCGGGGCCACGGTGAAGACCATGTTCTGGTAGAGACGCGGCGCGATACCGTCGAGGATACGCGCAATGTCACCGGCGGAATAATAGATCATCGAATCCATCGCGACGATATGGTCGAACGGCCCAAGGCCCGCATCCAGCATGTCGCCCGCGCTGAGGCTGAGCGATCCCAGCAGCCCCTCGGGCGTGCGCTTCTTTGCGATGTCAATCAACTGCGGCGAGATATCGACCCCCACCACATCCGCGCCACGCGCAGCAAGTTCAAACGCCAAAGCACCCGTGCCACAGCCCGCATCCAGAATGCGCGCGCCCCGCAGGTCATCGGGCAATTGCGCGATCAAAAGCTCCCGCATCCTGTCGCGGCCCGCACGCACGGTCGCCCTGATCCCGGACACGGGCGCGTCCGAGGTCAGGCGCTCCCAGGTTCTGGTCGCAGTGCGGTCGAAATAGGTTTCGACAGTGTCGCGTGTGGCCTCGTAGGTCATCTAGTCAAACCCAAGCAGTTCAAAGATATCACGGTCGGGCAGCGGCGCGGGGGCCAAAGGCTCGGTCCCGTTCCACAGCGTTTCGGCAAGGCGGATATATTCCTTCTGGACCGCGACGATGTCGTCGTCGGCATCCATCTCAAAGAGCGTTTTCTTCTTCAGCCGCGAGCGGCGAATGGCGTCGAGATCGGGCATATGCGCGATGCGGTTGAAACCCACGGTCTTGCAGTAGCGATCCACCTCATCCGTGTCTTTCGACCGGTTCGCCACGCAGCCCGCCAGCCGCACCTTGTAATTGGCCGATTTGGCCTGCACGGCGGCGATGATCCGGTTCATCGCATAGATGCTGTCAAAGTCATTGGCGGTGACGATCAGGGCGCGGTCGGCATGTTGAAGGGGCGCGGCAAACCCGCCGCAAACCACATCGCCCAGCACGTCGAAAATCACGACATCGGTGTCTTCCAGCAGATGGTGCTGCTTGAGCAGTTTCACCGTCTGGCCAACCACATAGCCGCCACAACCCGTCCCCGCCGGAGGGCCGCCTGCCTCCACACATTTCACACCGTTGAAACCCTCGAACACGAAATCCTCGGGGCGCAGCTCCTCGGGGTGGAAATCGACCTCCTTGAGGATGTCGATCACGGTCGGGACAAGGGACCCGGTCAGGGTGAAGGTGCTGTCATGTTTCGGGTCGCACCCGATTTGCAGCACCCGCTTGCCCAGCTTGGAAAACGCCGCCGACAGGTTCGACGAGGTGGTCGATTTGCCGATGCCACCCTTGCCATAGACCGAGAACACCTTCGCGCCCTCGATCTTCATCGACGCATCCTGATGCACCTGAACGGAGCCTTCGCCATCCTGTCCGATATTCGGAATATTTCTATCGAGTGGGCTCATGATATTTCCCTTCTGAGAGTCATTCGGCTGCAATGCCCTCTAGTTGATCTTCAATGGCGTCGGCTGCGTCTTGCAGCGCGGCCAGCGTGTCGGCGTCGGGGGTCCAGTAGTCGCGGTCTGAGGCTTCCAGCAGGCGGTTTGCCATCCGCATGGAGGCCTGCGGATTGAGGTTCGCAAGCCGCTGGCGCATGTCATCATCCAACACGAATGTCTCGCTCAGTTTCTGATAGACCCAAGGGTCCACCTTGCCGGTGGTCGCGGACCAGCCGACCGTGTTGGTGATATGCGCCTCGATCTGACGCACGCCCTCATGGCCATGATTGAGCAGCGGCTC
>CALFWN010000353.1 GCA_937928335.1 uncultured Litoreibacter sp.
AGCCCAGCCAGTTCAGGCCAACCTCTGTGCCACCAATCTGCGCGCCCTTCTGGAAAATCACACGTTCGAATTTTGAGCCGGTCGAAAGCGCGTCCATGATGCCGGCGAGGTATGGAGTGCGGTCAGTGCGCCATTGGCCCGGTTCCGATGATGTAGCGGGCAGGACCCGGTGTTCTTCTGCCCATTCGGTGACGGTCAATTGTGGTTCCGGGGCCAAGCCCTCGCACCAAACCTTGTCGAGAAACGCAGCTTCAGTCATGTGTCAGCTCCCGCGTTGTTTTCTTTGAAAGCTGATCGAGGTGGGCGCGGATTTCCCGATCGAGGGTAGCAAAGATCTCGCCCGGCTCGCACCCAATTTCTGCTGCCAATTCCGACGCCATGCGGCTTGACCAGGCAATCCACGCATCTCGCTCGCCACGGGCTCGCTCAAACAACGCTTTGTGTATTTCGGCTCGGTCGATCACCTCTCCGCGGTCTTTTTCCAGAGCAAGCCGTTCCCGTTCAACCTTGAGCTTCTCCAGTTCTCGACGGCTGGCGTTGCCGGTGTCGTCCCGGCTCGACTTGCGGCGCGAAGGGTCCACATTCTCTGTGTACCACTTCCATGCGATACTCGCTGAGAGAGTCCCGTCAGTGTTGAGAGGCAGGCCCTGTTTCACCATGGCCGTGACCCGTTGGTGGGTGACGCCAAGTTCTGACGCAAACTGTTTTCGAGTGAGCTTAGTCATGCAACCTCGTCATATCTAAGAAGTCTAGAGATGTTCCGGGGCTGGCTACCCGCATGTTTTGCTACCAAAGAAGGACCCAAGTGGGATTTAGCCATGCAGCAGGCGCATGACGTCAAGCTCTCGCCGGTGCAAGAGATATCATTGGACATACGACCGCCACCCGCTCCTGTCCCCCGATATACAGAGACAGGTCCGACGCTTCCTGATCCGTATCCACGCGATGCCCTTTGTCGGTGGCCAGCCGCTGTCCCGCAGGCTTTGATCCTGCCCCGTCCTTTGCAGCACTGCTCCGGTACGGTCCCCGATCTGTCACAGCGTCTATTCACGCCTTCACCAGCCGGTGGGTTCTGTGTCGCGTTTCTGACAGGCCCTAGTCGGAGCCGGTTTCCTGTCGGGTCGGGTGATATCCCCGGATCATAGCAGCCTTTGGCACGGGAAGGCTGCAAACCGTGGCACAGTTCTTTTGTCATTCATCGTTGCGATGCTGAACAGGGGGAAACCGCGCATAAACCTTTGGAGATGGTCTGACGTGCATGGAAATTGCCCAATGCACGTGAATTTGCGGTCACCCTGTCAGGTGAGTATCGCCCTTCTGTTGTTCCTTTGGGGAGAGTCTATTGGTGCAGTGTAGAGCAGCTGAAGCCGTCAACTTGGCGTCTTCATGGTCCAGCGACGCTAGAGCGATAAACGCAAGGGAAATACGCTCTTGCTTTGAAAGGCGGTTGATCAGGACTTCGCGCAGGTTCCACCAAGCTTCGATCGTGGCCAGCGTCAGTACGTATCCGAGCATCTTAGAAACACTCTTATGCCTCTTGGCCGAGTATTTTGACATTGCAGAGCGGCGCCGATTTGGGGTACAAGAACCGTGAAAGTGTCGCGCTTTCTTAAGACCTATGACGCCGTTGTCCCTTGCCTGGGGCGCGGCGTTTTCTTTTAGTAGATCGCAGTTGGTCAGTTTTGGAATTTTTCCAATTGGATCAATGGGGCGGTTCGGGTTAGTTAGACAATCTAACCCTTTGGGTTTGGGGTATAACCCTATTTCCTGCAGGGATCGCCACATTCAGCGCGGCGCATGTCCCGCGATCTGTCTCCCGGGAGGACAAGACGATGACAGCCACCATGACCGCCGCGCATTTCCGGGGCAACAAGACCTTCAGCGTGGACCAGATCGACATCCCGGCACCGGCAGCAGGCGAGGTGCCTGTGCGTATCTCGTATTGCGGCATTTGCGGGACCGACATGCATATCTATCACGGCAATATGGATGCGCGCGTTGGCACCTCCCGGGTGATCGGGCATGAAATGTCAGGGGTGGTGGATGCCGATGCCGAAGGCTTCACCAAGGGTCAGAAGGTCGTCATCCGCCCGCTTGATCACTGCGGCGACTGCCCGGCCTGCGATGCGGGTCATCACCATATCTGCCACAACCTGAAGTTTCTGGGCATCGACACGGATGGCGCCATGCGCGAGATCTGGAACGCCCCGGCCCATACGCTGCATCTCCTGCCCGATGATATCCGCATGGATCACGCCGCCCTGATCGAGCCTGTGGCCGTTGCCTGCCATGATGTGCGCCTGTCGAACCTGAAGGCGGGCGAGGATGTGCTGGTCATCGGCGGCGGCCCCATCGGGGTGCTTGTTGCAATGGTTGCCCGTGACGCGGGCGGCAAGGTGGTGATCTCGGAGGTCAACAAGAACCGTCTGGCGATCATGGAAAAGCTGGGCTTTGACACGGTCAACCCCGCCGAGCAGGACCTGCCCGCCGAGATCGCCAGACGCACCGGCAACAAGGGCGCGGATGTGGTGTTCGAGGTCTCTGGCACCCAGCCGGGTGTGGACGCCATGACCGCCTGTGCCGCCACCAGGGCGCGCATTGTTATGGTCGCCATCCATGCTGCCAAGCCGCAGGTTGATATGTTCCAGTTCTTCTGGCGCGAGCTGCAGCTGATCGGCGTCCGGGTCTATGAGCCCGAGGATTACGACAAGGCCATCACACTTGTGGCCTCTGGTGCCATCGACGCGGGAACGGTGATCACCGACACCGCGCCGCTGGCCGATATTCAACAAGCATTTGAAGCGCTCGACGCCAGCCCGACGGCGCTCAAAAGCCTGATCAAAGTGGAGGCCTGATCCATGAATATGTTCGATCTTTCCGGCAAAACCGCGCTCGTCACCGGCTGCAAACGCGGCATCGGGCGCGGCATGGCCGAGGCGCTGGCCGCGGCGGGGGCCGATATTGTGGGCGTCAGCGCCTCGCTTGAGGCCAGCGGCAGCGATGTCGAAAAATCCGTCACCGCGCTGGGCCGCGACTTCAAGGCCTATCAATGCGATTTCGGTGACCGCGACGCGCTGCGGGGCTTTGCCGCCGATCTCGACAAGGACGCTATTGCGCCCGACATTCTGATCAACAATGCGGGCACCATCCTGCGCAAACCCGCCGCTCATCACGAGGACGCGCTGTGGGACAAGGTGATCGAGGTCAATCTCAACGCGCAGTTCGTGCTCAGCCGGGAGGTCGGTCGGGGCATGGTTGCACGCGGCGCGGGCAAGATCGTCTTCACCGCGTCATTGTTGACGTTTCAGGGCGGGATCACGGTGCCGGGCTATGCGGCCTCCAAGGGCGGCATCGGGCAGTTGACCAAGGCGCTGGCCAATGAATGGGCGCCGCATGGCGTCAATGTCAACGCGATCGCGCCGGGCTATATCGCCACCGACAACACACAGGCGCTGCAAGACGATGCGGCGCGCTCCAAATCCATTCTGGAGCGTATCCCGGCAGGGCGCTGGGGCACGCCGGAGGATTTTGCGGGGGCGGCGGTGTTTCTCAGCTCATCCGCGTCCGATTACGTGCATGGCACGATCCTGACGGTCGATGGTGGCTGGATGGGGCGCTAGGACGCGCCAAAGCCAAATGGCTCAGGTTTTGCGAAGCCGGATCACGACATCCACCTTGGATATCTCCGTGCCGTCAGGCGCGCCCGGCAGGCCCGCGATCTTCAGCTCTTCCTTCGGGGCGTCCGTCAGCTCGCGCGTGTCTTCCCAGAAGAAATGTGGGTGGTCGTCGACGCGGGTGTCAAAATAGGATTTCGTGCCGTCTACCATAACCTCGCGGATAAGCCCTGCGTCGCAGAAGGCACGCAATGTGTTGTAGACGGTGGCCAGCGACACGGTCTCCCCCGTGGTCGAGGTGGCGGCATGAAGGCTTTCGGCGGTGACATGGCGGTTCTCGCCGTCGCCGACAAGCAGCTCGGCCAGCGTCAGCCTCTGACGGGTGGGGCGCAGGTTGCCGGTGGCGAGCCATGCACTGCTGCGCTTCATTGATTTCGTCGTCATCTGGGTGCGTCCCTTACAGTCTTGCCACGTAATATATGGCGCTTACGCCTTCAAATTCAATTGAAATCCCCATGACACACCGTCGCGGCGACCTTGCACGCGCCTCTGCGCCAATGTTAGAGCCGATGCGTATCGAAACAACACCATCCGGGGCAGGGGCGCGCTATGTCTGATTTTCCTACACGTTTTGACAGGGACGCCCTGCTGAAATGCGCACGCGGAGAGCTTTTCGGCCCCGGCAATGCGCAGCTGCCCGAACCGCCGATGCTGATGATGGACCGGATCACCGATATCTCCGGCGACGGGGGGGCGCATGGCAAGGGCCACGTGCTGGCCGAGTTCGACATCACGCCCGAGCTGTGGTTTTTCGATTGCCACTTCCCCGGCAACCCGATCATGCCCGGCTGCCTTGGTCTTGACGGGCTTTGGCAGCTGACCGGTTTCAACCTCGGCTGGCGCGGCTGGCAGGGGCGCGGCTACGCGCTGGGCGTGGGCGAGGTGAAGCTCAAGGGCATGGTGCGCCCGGACCGCAAGATGCTGACCTACAAGATCGACTTCACCAAGGCGGTTCAGACCCGCCGCCTGACGATGGGCGTCGCTGACGGCATCGTGGAGGCCGATGGCGAGGTGATCTACGAGGTCAAGGACATGAAAGTCGCGCTCTCGGAAAGCTAGGCGCCGGCCTGCGCGGCGCGGGGCTTTTGGCAGCCCGGAGGCTGTCGCCGCAGAACCTCCCTGACGGCAGTCGTGGCATGTGTGATCGTGTCCAGCGCGCCGTTGGAGCGTACCAGCATCCGAAGGCCCATATATTGGGTCAACAGCAGGCTCGCCATTTGCACACGGTCCTCGCGGTCACATTGTTCGAACTGCACCGATTGCGTCAACGCAACCAGAAACGCGTCTTCAATTCTGCGCAACTGAATGTGAACCAGCTCGGATATATCACCATCCACGGCGGCGGGTCCGGCAGCGGCAGAGCATAAAAGACAGCCCCGCCGGTCGCCGTCTGCCACGGCAGATGTGATGCGCTCGAACAAATCGTTGATCCGCTCAAGCCCGTCACGGCCCTGCGTCGCCAGCAAGGCGATGATGGGCGTTAGCGTCTCCGTCTCGTATCTGTTCAATACCTTGATAAACAATGATTTCTTATCCGCATAGGCCTTGTAGAAGCTGCCCCGCGAAAGGCCCATCCCATCCAGCAGGAAGGGCAAAGAGGCGGCGTCATAGCCATGTTCCCAGAACACGTTCATCGCGCCCTCCAGGGCTTGGTCCGGGTCGAACTCTCTGGGCCGTGCCATAGCTCACTCCTGCTCTCTGCCACCAGACAATAATTATGGACCGGCAAGTCTACAATTCACAGCAACGTGTTTTGAACCAGTTGGTCCCCAAACGTATCGAAGAGGGACAGGTATCACCGAAACTGCCTCGCAAACCTCAAACACGAAACGGAACCGCCCCCATGAAACCCCTTCTCCCAACAGCAATTGCAGCCACGTTTCTGGCGCTCACCGCACTGGCCCCGGTAAGCGCCACGGCTGGTGAAATGGCCATGACCGGCACATTCACCGGCGACAATGATCACATCACCACGGGTGGCGTCTCCGTCGTCAAAACCGCCAATGGCGGGGCCGTGGTTATCCTTGATACCGATTTCAGCCTCGACGGCGCGCCTGACCCCAAAGTCGGGTTCGGCAAAGATGGCGCCTATGTCGCTGCCAGCGATCTGGGTGTGCTGACCCAAAATACCGGCATGCAGGTTTTCGTCGTGCCGGCATCGCTCAATGTGGACGATTTCAACGAGGTCTACATCTGGTGCGAGCAATTCAGTGTGTCGTTGGGCAAGGCTGACCTGATCAAAGCGAACCACTGATTTCACCCCATATTGATCCCATATTGAAAGGAGGCTCCCACATGGCGAGCATCATGAACAAAACCGTCCACGCCTATCTCGACTACCCCGTAGCGCTGGGCCTGATCGCAATGCCGACGCTGCTTGGCCTTGGCGCAACCAACCCGCTGGCCTTCTGGCTGTCCACGCTCACCGGGTTCGCGGCGCTGGTGCTGACGATCTTCACCGACCACCAGCTCGGCCTCGTGAAAATGCTGTCCTACAAGCTGCATCTGATCGTTGATTTTCTGGTCGGTCTGGCCTTTGTCGCGGCGCCGTTTGTGCTGGGCTTTGCCGGGCTGGATGCGCTCTATTACTGGGTGCTTGGCGCGACCGTGCTTGTCGTAGTGACCCTTGACCGCACAGAAGACGCGATCCCCGGCGCGGCCTGAGCCTGCCCGAGCCCGCCTGACACACCCCTGAAGACGCGCGCAGGCCATTTGTGCGCGTCTTTGTCTGCCTTGCCAGACCCGCCAAACTCCCGCGCGGCCAGCCACTTTTCCCCTTTCGCCTTGCACAGTTCCGACCCGCTGTCCTACATGAGACAACGCTTGAAAGAGGAGTGTGCCCATGCGCCGCGTCGTCGTCACAGGTTTGGGGATCGTCTCCCCCATTGGCAACTCAGCCGATGAGGTCACTGCCGCCTTGAAGTCAGGCACCTCCGGCATCGAGGCCTCCGAGATCATGGCAGAGCATGGCTTTCGCAGCCAGATCGCGGGCACGCTGAAGATCGACATCAAGGAGCATGTCGACAAGCGGCGCCTGCGCTTCATGGGCCCCGGCGCCGCCTATGCCCATATCGCGATGGAGCAGGCGATTGCGGATGCCGGGCTGGAGGATAGCGACGTCATCAACCCGCGCACCGGCCTGATTGCAGGCTCGGGCGGGCCGTCCACATCCGCCATGTTTGCAGCCCATCAATCGGTGCTGCAAACCGGCGCCACCAAACGTATCGGGCCTTTCGCGGTGCCCAAATGTATGGGCAGCACGATCTCCGCCAATCTGGCGACGGCCTACCAGATCAAGGGCATCAACTATTCGATCACCTCGGCCTGTTCGACCTCGCTGCATTGTATCGGCGCGGCCAGCGAGCAGATCATTCTGGGCAAGCAGGACGTCATGTTCGCAGGCGGCGCGGAAGAGCTGGACTGGACGCTGTCCTGCCTGTTTGACGCGATGGGCGCGATGAGCAGCAAGTATAATGACACGCCGACCCGGGCCTCCCGCGCGTTTGACGCGGATCGTGACGGCTTCGTCATCGCAGGCGGCGGCGGCATGGTGGTTCTGGAAGAGCTGGAACATGCCCGCGCCCGCGGCGCAAAAATCTACGCAGAGGTCACGGGCTTCGGTGCCACCTCCGATGGTGCAGATATGGTGGCCCCTTCGGGCGAGGGCGGGGAGCGCGCCATGCAGCTGGCGCTCGCCACCATCCCAAAGGGGCGCACGGTCAGCTATATCAACGCGCATGGCACCTCCACGCCCGTCGGCGATGTCGGCGAGGTGGAGGCCGTGCGCCGCGTCTTCGGCCCGAACCGGTCGCCGCTTATCAGCTCGACCAAGTCGATGACCGGCCATTCCCAGGGGGCCACGGGTGCGCAGGAAGCCGTCTATTGCCTGCTGATGCTGCAAGGCGATTTCATCGCCCCCTCGATCAATGTCGAGACCCTCGACCCCGCGCTGGACCCGGCCGAGATTGCAACATCGCTGGTCGAGAATGCGGGGCTGGACACGGTGATGACCAACTCCTTCGGGTTTGGCGGCACCAACGGATCGATGCTGCTTTCCAAGTTTGAGGATTAAGACATGGCCGATATGACAAAGGGCAGTATGGCGGGCAAACGCGGCCTGATCATGGGTGTCGCCAATGAACGCTCCATCGCCTGGGGGATCGCCAAAGCCATGTCCGAGGCCGGGGCAGAGCTGGCCTTTTCCTATCAGGGCGAGGCTTTCGGCAAGCGTGTCCAGCCTCTGGCCGAAAGCGTAGGCTCCGACATTCTGGTCGATGTGGATGTCACCGACGACGCCTCGCTTGATGCCTGTTTCCAAACGCTGCAGGACAAATGGGGGGGCCTCGATTTCGTGGTCCACGCCATTGCCTTTTCCGACAAGAATGAGCTGACCGGGCGGTTCCTCAACACCTCCCGCGAAAATTTCAAAACCTCGATGGTGGTCAGCTGTTATTCGTTCATTGACGTGGCCAAACGCGCAGCCCCCATGATGGCCAAGGGCGGCACATTGCTGACGCTCACCTATCAGGGCTCCAACCGCGTCACGCCCTTCTATAACGTCATGGGCGTGGCCAAGGCGGCGCTCGAATCCACCGTGCGCTATCTGGCCAATGACCTTGGCCCCGACGGCATCCGCGTCAACGCCATCTCACCCGGCCCGATGAAAACGCTGGCCGGGGCGGCCATCGGTGGCGCGCGCAGAACCCTGCGCCAGACGGAGGCCAACGCCCCCATGCGCGCCAATGCCACGCTTGAGGCGGTCGGCGGCACAGCCGTCTATCTGGTCTCGGATGCCGCCGCCTGCACCACGGGTGAAATCATCCGCGTCGATGGCGGCTACCATGTGCTTGGAATGCCGCAACCCGAAAACCTCTGACCCCTTTCCATGTTGGGAAATATTCCGGGGGGCGCCACAGCGATATGCGCAAGTATAGCGCAATCATGAGGGCGCAATCATGAGGGCGTCATCAACCCCAAAGCGGCGCCGCTTGGGTCGCTGACAATCGCAATCCGGCCAACCCCCTCGACATCCCAGGGCGCGCGAATGATGTTGCCTCCCATTGCCTCCGTCTCTTTCGCCGCCGCGTCCACGTCATCCACCGCCAGATAGGTCAGCCAATGCGACGGCAGGTCCTTCATCTCGGGCATGACCGCCAGATCAAACAGACCCGCCACCATCTGCTCGCCCAATTTGGCGATATGGTAGGTGCCCTCCGCCATCGGCATCGCGTCATACTCCCAGCCGCAGACGCGGGCGTAATAGGCCTTGGCCTTCTCCACATCATGGCTGTTCAATTCGGTCCAATGCACGGTTCCATGTGTCTCGCTCATATCGCTCTCCTTTTCGATGCAGGCATCCTAGCACAATTTGCGCATTTTCCTCGCAGGCCGCCTGTGCAAGTCTTGTCGCAGGAGGATTGCCCATGCCCATCACCACCTGCGTCTTTGATGCCTACGGCACGCTCTTTGACGTCGCCGCCGCCGCGCGCATCGCCGCCGGAGAGCCGGGCCGCGACGCGCTGGCGAAATGCTGGCAGAGGCTGGCCAATGACTGGCGCCTCAAGCAGCTGCAATACACATGGCTGCGGGCCGTGGCTGATGCGCATGGTGATTTCTGGGACGTCACGCAGGATGGGCTCGACTGGGCAATGGAAAACAACGCGCTGCACGACCCCGAGCTGCGCGAGCGCTTGCTCCAGCTCTATTGGGAACTGCAAGCCTACCCCGAGGTTCCCGAGATGCTCGCCTCCCTGAAACAGGCGGGTCTCAACACGGCGATCCTGTCCAATGGCTCGCCTGCCATGCTTGACGGGGCGGTGCAATCGGCTGATCTGGGCGCATTTCTGGACGATGTGCTCAGCGTCGAAAGCGTCGGCGTCTTCAAGCCGCATAAATCGGTCTATGATCTGGTCGGCAAACGCTTTGATTGCAAAAGTGACGAGGTGCTCTTCGTCTCCTCCAACGGCTGGGATGCGGCGGCATCGGCTGGCTACGGCTTTCAGACCGTCTGGGTCAACCGCGCGGGCGAGCCGATGGACCGTCTACCGTGGACCCCTTCAAATGTGCTGAAGGACCTGGCCACCATTCCCCAACTGGCCGCGACATTATGAGCCGTTTCACCGCCTCCGACGGGGCCAGCCTGCATTTTACCGATGAAGGGCAGGGCTTGCCTGTCCTCTGCCTTGCGGGGCTGACCCGCAACGGGTCGGATTTCGACTATCTGGCCCCGCATCTGGACACTACCCGCCTAATCCGGCTCGACTATCGCGGGCGCGGCAAATCGGACTGGTCCGGCCCCGACACCTACACGCTGCAACGCGAGGGGCTTGATGCGGTCGAGCTGCTGGACCATCTCGAAATTGACAAAGCCGCCATATTGGGCACCTCGCGCGGCGGCCTCATCGCGATGGGTCTGGCTGCAACCGTCAAAACCCGCCTGATCGGCGTTTGCCTCAATGATATAGGCCCCGAAATCGCCGCCCCCGGCCTGGAGGCGATCAAGGATTACCTCGGTCGCCGCCCCGCCTTCAAGACGCGCGCCGAGGCGGTTCAGGCGCTGTCCACCCGCCTGCCCGGCTTTGCCAACGTGCCGCAAAGCCGCTGGCAGCAGGAGGCCGAGCGCCATTATATCGAAGGCGCACAGGGCCTGAACATCAACTACGACCCCGCGCTGCGCGAGGCCGTTCTGGGCGGGCCGCAAAATCTGAACCCCGACCTTTGGCCCGTCTTCGATGCGCTGGGCGGCCTGCCACTGGCGCTGCTGCGCGGCACCAATTCGAACCTTCTGACCTCCGGGACCGCCGCAAAGATGGCCGAAAGACGCCCCGATATGCTCTACGCCGATGTGCCCGACAGGGGGCATGTGCCGTTTCTTGACGAGCCCGCCTCGCTGCTGACCATCAAAGCCTGGCTGGAGGAGTGCCAATGAATATCGACATGATCGAGGCCGCAGCCGCGCGCCTCAAGGGCCATGCCCGCGTCACCCCGATGCTCACCTCGCCCTTCCTTGACGAAATCGCGGGCCGCCGCATCTTTCTCAAGGCTGAGGCGTTGCAACATACCGGCTCCTTCAAGTTTCGCGGCGGATGGTCCGCCATGTCCGCCCTCACCGACAACGCACTCAAAGCCGGCGTTATCGCCTTTTCCAGCGGCAATCACGCGCAGGGCGTGGCCCTGGCCGCGCGTGAACATGACACCAGCGCGGTGATCATCATGCCCGCCGACGCGCCCCAGATGAAGATCGACAACACCCGCGCGCTAGGGGCCGAGGTGGTGCTTTATGACCGTGGCCGCGAGGACCGCGACACCATCGGCGATACCATGTCGCGCGAACGCGGCCTCACGCTCATCAAACCCTTCGACGAGCCGCAGGTGATCGCGGGCCAGGGCACCACAGGGCTCGAAATCGCGGCACAGGCGCAAGAGCTTGGCGTCAACGCCGCAAATGTCCTCATCTGTTGCGGCGGTGGGGGGCTCACCTCCGGCATCGCGCTGGCGCTGGAGGCCAAAGCCCCGCATCTCAAAACCCGCCCCGTCGAGCCCGAACATTTCGACGATGTGACCCGCTCGCTGGCCTCGGGAAAGATCGAACGCAACGCGCAAACCTCCGGCTCGCTTTGTGATGCCATCATCACCCCGCAGCCCGGCGACATCACCTTCCCGATCCTCAACCGCCTCTGCGGGCCCGGCATCGTGGTCCCTGAAGAAGACTGCCTCCGCGCGATGGCGCTGGCCTTCGCCCGGCTGAAAATCGTGCTGGAGCCCGGCGGGGCCATCGCGCTGGCGGCGGCGTTGTTTCACAACGGGCAGGTGGATGGCGATGACATCATTGCAGTCGCCTCGGGCGGCAATGTGGATGCAGATATCTTCCAAACCGCGCTGACCAGATACGGGGATCAGCCATGACCGATTTCACCATCGCCAGTTTCAACGTCAAAAACCTGATCAGTGCGGAGCAGGAATATTACCGCTTCCAGAAATACACGCCCGAGGAACATGCCTGGAAAGAGGACTGGCTGGCCGACATGGTGGTGCGCATGAATGCCGATATCGTGGGGTTTCAGGAAATCTTCGAGCTGCCCGCCCTGCAGGCCGTGATCGACGAGGCCGACCGTATCGGGGCCGCCTCCAATGCCGATGTCGTCCCTGACGCCTCCAAACGCTACCGCAAACGTGCGATCTTCCGCAAACTGGCCTATGCCAATTACAAAGACGCCAAAATCGCCTTCGCCCCCAACGCCAATGACGGTGCACCCGGCCAGCGCCGCCCCGGCGTCGCGATCCTGTCGCGCTACGGCTTTGACGGCACGCCCGAGATCATTCAGGATCTGTCGCCTGACATGCAGGTCGATTTTCAGGGGGGCGAGGCAGGCCATTTCAAACTCACCCGCCTGTCACGACCCATCCTGAAGGCCCGGGTGCCCGTCAAAGACACCATCATTACGGTCTTCAACTGCCACCTCAAATCCAAGCTGGGCGAATTCCACCGCCCCGATGGCGCGGATCACGCGCCCGAGGCGGATCTCACCCAATATGACCCTGTGGGTCGCGCTCTGGGTGCCTTGAGAGCCGCAACAAGGCGCATGGCAGAGGCCTGGATCCTGCGCCGCCTCATCGTCAATGAGCTGCAAGCCGGCCGCCCCGTCATGGTGCTGGGCGATTTCAACGACAGCGAAAACGCCGTCAGCTCGGAAATCATCGCCGGTGAACGTCCGTTCAAAAACTACGCCTGGATGCTGCGCCACGACGCCAAACATCCAAATGACCGCTACAAGGACGCGGAAAACGACGCGATCCAGGAAGCCGTCGACGCCGTCCGCCTCGAAAGCTGCGAAAAGCTCTTCGTCAAGAAATCCCTGCGCGACATGGTCTATACCTCTGCCTTCGGCGGCGTGTTCGAAAGCATCGACCAAATCCTGATCTCGCGCCACTTCCGCGAGGGGCCGAACCAGATCGGTGAAATGGAGTATTTCTCCGTCTTCAATGACCACCTCACCGACGGCTCCCATCCCGAAGCGCCCTATAACAAGCTGGCATCAGATCACGGCCAGATCATGGGACATTTCAGGCTTTGGGATCAATGACAGGCCAAAAGGAAGGGCCTCCGGCGGGGATATTTCGAAACATGGAAAGGACCACGGATGTACTTTCCATGTTCATAAATATCCTCAAGGGGATGCCCCTGCGGCGGGGAGGGAACCTCCCCAAGAGCAGAATAGACCACGTGCAGCGCAAGCTGCCCAATTAGGTGCCTCGCGGGTTGCGCAAGCTTGACGCATAGATCATCCACGAGATCACCATCAGCACCATCGCCAAAAGAAACGGCGCGCCGGGCAGGTAGATCCATGTGCCATCGCCTGTAAAAAGCCAGAATATCTGCGTCATCACCAGCGGGGCCACAATCATCCCGATCGAGTTGATCGAGGATAAAACCCCCTGCAACTCGCCCTGCTGGTTGTCATCCGCGCGGCCCGACATCACGGCCTGCAGGGCAGGGGCCACAACGCCGCCCACAGCCGCCAAAGGCGTCAGAGCCAGCACCAGCCATCCGTTTGAGACAAACCCGATCAGCGTCAGGGTGAAGGCATTGTATATGAGCCCGAAATACACGGTCCTGCGCTCCCCCAGCCAGCCGATGATGCGCCGGATCAGCACCGCTTGGGTGATCGCGGTGGCGATCCCGTAAACCGCCAGAGACGCACCGATCATGCCCGGAGACCAGTTGAAATTGGCCGCCGTATAATAGGCCCAGACCGCCGGGTAGACCATGTTGGAAATCTGGTAAAAGAAATAGACCCCCATCAGCGCGGTCAGGCCGGGCAGGCGGCT
>CALFWN010000354.1 GCA_937928335.1 uncultured Litoreibacter sp.
GGGCATGGTGTTGGCCACGAACATCTTGCCCGAGGCGATCATGTTGGCGCGGCTGTAAACCATTGTCAGCGTGGCGGCGAGGCCCGGAAACCACGGTTTGAGCGCCAGAAAGCACATGCCTATGGCCACGCCCGAGGCCCAGGACAGCAGGAACATCCCGACCGCCGGGACCGGTTTGTAGAAATAGATCGGCTGCCAGGCGACATGCACGAAGAACAAGATCACCGCCGCTGACAACACCTGAATGTAAAGCGAGGACAGCGCCGAGGACATGATCGCAATTGCGGTGTTCATCGGCGCGTGTTTCATCATGGCCGAGGTCGGCCCCTCTGAGCCCATCACTGCGCCCACCGCTTTGGTATGGGTCAGAAACAGGAAGATGCCTGACAGCAGATACAGGATGAAATTGCCCCGGATGGCGTTGCCGCGCAGCCCCAGCACGGTGAACATCAGGTAGAACGCGCCCACGAAAACCACCGTTTGCAGCAGGTTCGACATCAGCCCGACCAACGCATTGCTATGGGTGCGGCGCACCTGCCGCACTGTCGAGACATAGACCAGCTCCATCAACCCAAGGGCCGAGCGGAAATGGTTGTTGCGTTCTTGTGTCGTAAACATCGCACCGCCTGCGTTGATGGACCGGTCACTGATCTTGGCGTCAGAAAACTTGCCGTTCCGTTAGCGACGGACCATAAGATGGCGCTACACAAGGCGCAATAGAGGGGCGACAAAGCCAGATGGATTATCAAGAGTTTGCCGATGTCAGCCGCAAACTGGCTCTCGAGGCCGGGGATATCATCATGGATATCTACAATGCGGATGATTTCGAGGTGAAATCCAAGTCCGATGACAGCCCTGTCACCGCTGCTGACGAGGCCGCGGATGCGCATATCTCTGCCGGGCTGGCGGCTGCATTCCCCGATATGCTGGTGGTGACGGAGGAGCAGGCCGCCTCCCACACGCAATCGGCGCAGGATTTCATCATTGTCGACCCGTTGGACGGCACCAAGGAATTCATCAAGCGCCGTGGTGATTTCACGGTGAATATCGCGCTGGTTAAGGCAGGCGTTCCGGTGCGCGGCGTGGTCTATGCACCCGCCCGTGGTCGGTTGTTCTACACGGATGCAAGCGGCACTTCGGTTGAAGAAGTCGCGCCGTTTGACAAGAACAGGCCGGGTGCGGCCAACGCCATCAAGGTCAAGACGCCCGACAATGACGCGCTGATCGTGGTGGCCTCCAAGTCGCATCGCGATCAGGCCACGGATGACTATATCAACAAATACAGCGTCGCCGATATGACCGGCGCTGGCTCCTCGCTGAAATTCTGTCTGGTGGCGACGGGTGAGGCCGATCTCTATCCCCGTCTGGGCCGCACTATGGAATGGGATACGGCAGCGGGTGATGCGGTGCTGCGCGGCGCGGGCGGCATGGTGATCCGCTTTGATGATCACACGCCCTTTACCTATGGCAAGCCGATCTATGAGAACCCGTTCTTCATCGCCTATGCGCCGGGTGTGGTGCTAAAACCGGCTTGATGAAAACCGCGATCATCATCCCCGCCCGCTACGCGTCGACCCGGTATCCGGGCAAGCCTCTCGTGCCGTTGAAAGGCGCAAATGGGCAGGAACAGAGCCTGATTGAACGCTCCTGGCGGGCGGCGATGTCGGTCTCGGGCGTGGACCGGGTGGTGGTGGCCACCGATGATGACCGGATCAAGGATGCGGCTGAGGCATTCGGCGCAGAGGTCGTCATGACCTCCCCTGAGTGCACCAATGGTACGGAGCGCTGCGCGCAGGCCCATCAGGTGATGGGTGGCGGCTATGATATTGTGGTCAATCTGCAAGGCGACGCCCCGCTGACGCCTTCGTGGTTTATCGAGGATCTGATCAGCGGTCTTGCGCAGGATGACACCGCGATGGTCGCCACGCCGGTTCTGAAAACCGAGGCGCAGGCGCTGAACGGGTTCCTGCAAGACCGCCGCGAGGGCCGTGTCGGGGGGACAACAGCGGTGTTCGACAAGAACCGCCACGCGCTTTACTTCTCGAAGGAGGTGATCCCCTTTACCTCTCGCAGCTATCAGCCCGGCGAGGACACGCCGGTTTTTCACCATGTTGGCGTCTATGCCTACCGCCCCGGCCCGTTGGCCGACTATCCCACATGGGAGACGGGTCCGCTGGAGACGCTTGAGGGGCTTGAGCAGCTGCGCTTTCTCGAAAACGGCCATTCGGTGCTGTGTATCGAGGTTGATGCCCGCGACCGTCAGTTCTGGGAGCTGAACAATCCCGAAGATGTCCCCCGGCTGGAGCGCATGATGCAGGAGATGGGGGTGGCATGACCACCCAAGCGGGGCAGCCTCTGGTCAGTGTCGTCATCGTCAGCCGACACCGCCCGCAAGAGCTGCGTCGCTGTCTTTCGGCTCTTCGGTTTCAATCCCTGCCCCGGTTCGAGGTGGTCGTCGTGGCGGACCCGGCCTCTGTAGAGGTGATCGCGGGTCTCGGGCTGACGGATCGGGTGAAACATGCGTGCTATGATCTGCCCAACATCTCTCAGGCGCGCAATATCGGGATCGGCATGGCCGCAGGCGATGTTGTGGCCTTTATTGATGATGACGCAGTGGCAGAACCCGTCTGGCTGGAGCAGCTGACTGTTCCCTTTTCCGAACCGATTCTCTGTGCCGCGGGGGGATTCGTTTTGGGTCGCAACGGGATAGACCTGCAATGGGGGGCCGAGTTTGTCGGGCCCGACGGCGATTCCCGGCTGATCGAAATTTCCGGCGAAACCCGCCTTGAAGGGACCTCTGAGGGTGGCTTGAAGACCCCCGGCACCAACTGCGCCTTTCGCCGCGCGCGCCTGTGTGAGCTGGGAGGGTTCGACACGGCTTACCGTTTCTTTATGGACGAAACCGACCTCAACATCCGCATGGCGCAAAAGGGCGATATGGTGGCGCTTGTCCCGGCGGCTTTGGTGCAGCATGGCTTCGCGCCCAGCGTCCGTCGACGTGCCGACCGGGTGCCGCTGAGCCTGTTCGAGGTGGGGGCCAGTCAGGCCTATTTTCTGCGCAAGTTCGGCCGTGATCTGGGGCGGCTTGACCAGATCCGGCAGCACCATCGGTTGTCGCTGCTGAAACATATGGTTTCAGGTGGGTTAGAGCCTCAAATGGTGGGCAAACTTCTTTCAGGATTTGACGATGGCGTGGCCGAGGGGCTGCAAAGACAGGGCGGTGCAGCGCCTCTGCCCCCGCCGCTTGCGCCCTTCCTGACATTCAAGGATCAGGCACCCGGCGGCTCCGTCATTCTTGTTGCCCCGCGCCGCAGGCAGCGTGATCTGTTCGCCGCGGCCAAAGAGAAGGCGCGGCACGGCGATATCGTGACCGCGATGTCGTTTTCGCGCAGTTCGCTGTTTCACCACAGGTGGTTCCACCCGGACGGGTATTGGGTGCAAAGCGGCGGGCTTTTCGGAAAGTCGCTGCGGTCTGATCCGTATTTTCGCCGTTACAGCCTTGCAGCGCGCGCGGAGCGTGAGCGGGCCTTGCTTGCGCCTTCACGGCTTTGCGAAGCACCTGAGGGTGTCCTTACCTTTTAAATTCCCCGTTGTGGCCTGTATATTGTCACCGTACTCCGTTTAAACGTCACAAATTTGCCGTCATCGTATCCGATCAGGGGCATATCAACCGTTTCCAAATTGCGGCGTATCGATACCAACTTGAGGCTACTATGACCGGTAAAGTAACAAAGGCTGTCTTCCCCGTGGCTGGGATGGGGACGCGTTTTCTTCCTGCTACGAAGTCGATCCCGAAAGAGATCATGACCCTCGTGGACCGTCCGTTGATCCAATATGCGATCGACGAGGCGCGCGCGGCAGGGATAACGGAGTTCATATTTGTAACCTCGCGCGGCAAAGCGGCGCTTGAAGATTATTTCGACCATGCGCCTGAGCTGGAAAGCACGCTTAGGCGCAAGGGCAAAAAAGACATTCTCGACATGTTGCAAAACACCAATATGGAAAGCGGTGCGATCGCCTATGTGCGGCAATACATGGCGCTTGGCCTTGGCCACGCCGTCTGGTGCGCGCGCCGTCTGATCGGTGATGAGCCTTTCGCGGTGATCCTGCCTGACGATGTGATCGCGGCCGATACCCCTTGCCTGCAACAGATGGTCGAAGCCCATGCGGAGACCGGCGGCTGTATGGTTGCCGCGATGGAAGTGCCCGCCGATAAGGCCTCTGCCTACGGGGTGCTTGATATCAAGGACGATATGGGCTCCATCGTCGGGGTCAAAGGCATGGTTGAGAAGCCCAGCAAAGAGGAAGCGCCGTCAAACCTTGCGGTGATCGGTCGCTATATCCTGACGCCAAATGTTCTGAAGAACCTCAACACGATCAAGGAAGGTGCGGGCGGTGAAATTCAGCTGACCGATGCCATCGCGCAGGAGATCTCGGAAAATCGCGACGTCTATGGCTACCGTTTCCGCGGTCAGCGGTATGATTGCGGCTCAAAAGCTGGTTATCTGCAGGCAACCGTCGCCTTTGGTCTGTCCAGACCAGAGCTGCGGGAGGAGTTCGGAAGCTATCTCGACGAGATGGCCTCCCTGCGCAACGCGGCGGAATAACCTGCAAGGAACGACCCGACTATGAGCACGGTTTTGGTCACTGGGGGCGCTGGCTATATCGGCTCCCACGCTTGTAAAGTGTTGGCTCAAAACGGTTTTACGCCGGTTACCTTCGACAATCTGTCCACCGGATGGGCGCAGGCCGTCAAGTTCGGCCCGTTCGAGCAGGGCGATCTGCAAGACCGCGCCCGGCTGGATGAGGTCTTTGCCAAACACAAGCCCGCTGCCGTGATGCACTTCGCCGCCTTCAGCCAGGTCGGGGAGTCGATGTCCGATCC
>CALFWN010000355.1 GCA_937928335.1 uncultured Litoreibacter sp.
GATTGCCGACAAGGCGATGGTGATCATTGCCCTGCTGGTGATCACCGGTTTTTCGGGGATGAACCCGTGGATTCTGATGCCCGCGACCGTAATTATTTTCCGTGAGACATTCGTCTCCGGCCTGCGGGAGTTCCTTGGCGATACGGCCGGGTTGTTGAAGGTGACAAATCTGGCCAAATGGAAGACCACCGCGCAGATGGTTGCCATCGCGGTGCTGTTTGCCACCGGGCTGTTCGAGCATGAGTTCCTTGATCGCACCACGGGCATGGACGCTGCCACGCTGGATGCGATCATGGCGGGGCAGTCCGATGATCCGCTGGGCCTGATCTGGTATTCTGAGGCCGCGAATGTGACCTTCCTGATCGGCACGATCCTGCTGGCCATTGCCGCTGTGCTGACGCTGGTTACCGGCTTCGATTACCTGCGCAAGGCGATGCCCTATCTGCGGGATGACGGTCATGGTTGATGTGCTTTACTTCGCCTGGGTGCGGGAACGTATCGGCCTGCCCAATGAGCAGGTCGAGACCAAGGCGGCAACGGTCATGGACTTGGTTGAAGAGCTGCGCGCGCGGGAAGAGCGCTACGCGGTGGCTTTCTCCGATATCTCGGCGCTGCGTGTCGCGGTGGACCAAGAGCTGGCCGAGTTTGACGCGCCCATCGGCACCGCGCGGGAGATTGCGTTTTTCCCGCCAATGACCGGAGGTTAGGGCTGTGGTCGTGAAAGTGCAGAGCGCTCCGTTTGATCCGGGCGCGGAACTGACCGCATTCTCGAAGACCGGCGACAATATCGGTGCTGTGGTCAGCTTTACCGGGCTGGTGCGCGATGTGGCGGACGGTTTGCAGGAAATGACCATCGAGCATTACCCGGCCATGACCGAGCGCGCGATTGCCGAGATCGTTGATGAGGCCCGCACCCGTTGGTCGCTGGCGGATGCGCTGGTTATTCACCGGTTCGGCACGCTACATGCCGGGGACACGATCATGATGGTGGCCACGTCCTCCAGGCATCGGGCAGATGCGTTTGCAGCGGCGGATTTCCTGATGGATTACCTCAAGTCCCGGGCGCCTTTCTGGAAGAAAGAAGTGACGTCGAAAGGCGATGGCTGGGTTGAAAGCAAGGCGGAGGACGAAGACGCCCTGTGCCGCTGGGACCGTTAGGTCAGCCGATTTTTGAGCGCTCGATATAGCTGCGCAGCTCTTCGCTTTCATGGCGGGCGTCGCGCAGCCCGTCCATCGCCGCACGAAGCTCTGCCTCTGTCTGGGACAGCTGGTTGGTCAGCTCTGCCTCACGCTGCTGAAGATAGGTAATCGCCTGATCGCGGGTTTCTTCCGCGTCGTGGAGCGATTTGGCCATCTGATCCAGCTCTGCGACATCCGCTGTCGAGACGCGGCTGAACCGTTGCACCAGCCAGCAGGCGAAATAGCCGACGCTGAAGGCGACGAGCAAAATGATGGCCGTCGCAATGACAAACTCAGTTCTGTTCACTTTCGCCCTCGGTTTGTGTCGTGTCGCCGTCAGATGCCCCGTTTGTGACCTCGTCTGTGGCCGCAGCCCGCGCGTCTGTCAACAGCTTGAATTCGATCCGGCGGTTGGCTTCGCGGCCTGCCTCTGACCCGTTATCGGCGATAGGAACGGTCTCGCCATAGCCCTTGGCAGAGAAATTCCGCGTTCTTACCCGGCGTTGTTGCAATGCCAAGAGAACTGCGTCAGCACGCTGTTGGCTCAGCTCCTCGTTCATGATCTCGCGGCCCTGGCTGTCGGTATGGCCGCCGATTTCCATCTGAACCCGGTCGCATTGCTGGGCGATATTGGCAATCGCCTCGATCGTCGCATTCGCGCTGCCGCTGATATCTGCGGAGGAGGGCTCGAAAGCAATTTTGCCTGCCGCAAGGATCTTGTTGATCCGGTCCACGCATTCCTGCGGGGTGGGGATGTTCAGCGTCTTGTCCAGCAGCTCGTCATATCTGACACTGACCTCGAACTGGTCCGTGTCGCTCAGCTTGTTGGACAGCAGCTGGGACAGATCGTCCGAGGCGGTCTTGTTGCCGCTGACGCCGCGCAGCTCCAGCGTTTCCTCATTGACCAGAACGGAGCCGTGATCCAGCAATGCCAGCGCCTCCAGCCCGGCCAGAACGCGCACCGGCCAATCGGCGGGCAGGGTCTCGTCGTCGCGTGTCGCAAGATAGACCTGCTCGGTTCCGAATTTGGCGCGCGCGAAAGAGCCCACAATGGTTTCGACACCGTCATCCGGCAAACGCCCGCGCAATTGCAGCGACCCTTCAGGGCTGCGGGTGGCCGTGAACTCGCGCACCTGTTCTTCACCGCCCGCAACTTCTGTCTTCTCGGTGAGAATGGCGTTCAGGGAGAAAACCTCCGGCAAGGTCGCATCCAGATCGCCGACAACCCGGTCGAACACCGCTTGCGATGTCGTATCGGGGGCCACAATCGTTATGTCCGCGTCCGAGAAGGTCAAAGAGCCGCCGCCCATCGCTTTGAGGCCCTCCAGCGCGATGCCAACCGCTTTTGACCAATTCGGGGATGGGACGCCCAGCCCGATCACGCAGGTTGGTCGTTCGGGCAAGGTCCCGATGGCCGCGGCGGCAGACAGAATCTCGTCCCGGGTCTTTTCTGTATCCGCCGAGCAGGCGTCAAACGAGCCCGCGTCACCGCTGAGCTCATAGCGCAGCGTGAACGGGCTGATCACAGGGCGCGGGGCCGTGATGTTGAGGACAAGGCGCACGGATGCGGGCGCGCGGCGGGCCAGTTCGGATTCGATGCGGCGTTTGTCCTGCGGGCTGTCGCTGATGGCGGTGATCTCGACCCGGTCTGCAGAGACGGAAATCTTCGATTTTGGCAGGTCATTCAACGATTGGGTTGCGAAGCGGATTGCGGCATCCCAGCCCCGCGGGGTCGGGAAGGCGGCGGTTTCCAGCATGTCGGTGACGTTGCTGTCATCCGTCATCAATGTCTCGATGGTGGCGGTAAAGGCCTCGCGCCCGGCCTCTGCCGGGATCAACCCGATCAGGGAGATGCCCGCATCGTTGCGCAGCATTTCCACCGTGAAGCGCGGTGGCTCGATCTGGGCGCGTGCCATGACGCCCATGTCATCCACGATGCGGTCTGGGTCAACGGTCCGGCCCACGGCGCTGACCACGCGGTAGCGGGTCGCCTCGTCGGGGGCGGTGCCGCTGAGCAGCACTTGCAACCCGTCCACATTCACATCGACCCAATCATGCCCGTCATCGATCAGGACCGAGCGGACAACCTGCGCCGAGCGTGTCTCGATCCATCCCGCAGACAGCCATGCGCCGCCAACCGATGCCCCAGCGGCAAGGAGAAACGCAACGATTGTCTTTGGTTTCATGACGTTATCATCTCAGATGGTGGCCCACGTCCATGTGGTAGCGCCTGTACGGGTGGGTTTCAATCAAAGCAGCGCCGCAACAGCAATAAATAGCGCAGGGATCAGGCCGGCGTCGCGGTTGGTTCGGAACAGGCGCAGGCAGTTCTCCCAATCCTCGGTGTCAAGTTGGCGCATCTGCCATAGCATATGCCAGCCAAAGCCCCAAGCGCCGGCCAGGGCAATCACCAGCGCCAGGACGTTGCGATCTGGCGCGGGCACAATGGCGACAATGATGGCCGCACCAAGCAGCAGAACCGACGCGATGAGGAAGCCGCGCAACCAAGGCCCGGTGTTTTCGCCAAACAGCCGGGCGGTGGATTTCACGCCGATCAGCGCGTCGTCTTCCTTGTCCTGATGGGCGTAGATCGTGTCATAGAACAAGGTCCATGCAATGCCCGCAAGATACAGGATCACGGCGGGCCATGCCAATGACCCGGTATGGGCGGTCCAGGCCAAAAGCGCGCCCCAGTTGAAGGCGAGACCCAGAAACACCTGCGGCCACCATGTAAATCGCTTGGCAAATGGGTAGATCGCTACCGGCAGCAGCGCCAGAATGCCCAGCCCGATGGCGGCCCAGTTGAATGTAAACAGGATGCAGGCTGCAATTGCTGTCTGGATCACCAGCCATGCCAATGCCTGTTTGACGCTGACCTGTCCTGACGGGATGGGCCGCGATCTGGTGCGCGCGACCTGTGCGTCAAAATTGCGGTCGGTGATGTCATTCCATGTGCAGCCCGCGCCACGCATCAGGAATGCGCCAAGGGCGCAGCCGAAGACAATCCAAAGATCGAACAGCCTGAAAGAGGTCGCGGCCGCCGCCAGAAACACGCCCCACCAGCAAGGCAAGAGCAAGAGCCATGTACCAATGGGCCGGTCGGCTCGGCTGAGCCTGAGATAGGGCCGGGACCAGGCCGGGGCCAGCGTGTCCACCCA
>CALFWN010000356.1 GCA_937928335.1 uncultured Litoreibacter sp.
AACCCGCTCTTGCCGGAAAACCGCGCGCAAACCGCTGACCGGGTGATCGCGGAAGGGGCCGCGATGGGCGTGGCCTGGGACGGTGATTTCGACCGTTGCTTCTTCTTTGATGAGACGGGCGCTTTTGTGGATGGCGAATATGTGGTGGGGCTGCTGGCCTCTGCCTTCTTGCCAAAATATCCCGGTGCCAAGATCATCCATGACCCGCGCGTGGTCTGGGCGCTGCTGGATCTTGTGGCCCAGGGCTCCGGAGAGGCCGTGGTCTCGCAATCCGGGCACTCCCATATCAAGGCAAAAATGCGTGAGGTGGATGCGGTCTATGGCGGCGAGATGTCGGCGCATCACTATTTCCGCGATTTCATGTATTGCGACAGCGGCATGATCCCGTGGCTGCTGGTGGCAGAACATATGTGCCGCACGGGCCGGACCCTGTCTGACCTTGTGGCCGACATGCAGGCGCGCTTCCCCTCCTCGGGCGAGATCAACTTCAAGCTGGCCGACAAACAACCCGCCATTGATGCGTTCGAGGCGGCCTATACGGCGCAGGCCAAAGACGTTGACCGGCTGGACGGCGTGTCGCTGGATATGGGCGCATGGCGGGTCAACCTGCGCCAGTCCAACACAGAGCCGGTGCTGCGCCTGAATGTCGAGACCAAGGGCGACCGGGCGCTGCTGAAAGCCAAGGTCGACGAGATCAGCGCCTTGATCACCAGTGCCTGAGAAATCCAGTGCCTGATAAACCTAATACCTGATAAATCTTAAGAAAACGCCGCCTGGCCCCTGATATGTCGCGGTTTCGCGCACGAAACCTTTCGGGCTAAGCGGCTGATTGCGACCCGCTCCTGCCGCCCGGATGCGGTATTCGGGCAGGCATGGCACCTCTCAAAAGGTTAACGCGCGGGCGGCGCGCTACCCGCGCAGCTCTGCCACCAGCTCGCGCATCTGGTCCAGCTCGATAGCGCCGGGGATCAGCTGATCCTCGAACACGAAAGCAGGCGTGCCGTTGACGCCAAGCGCTTGTGCCAATTCGCGGCTGGTTGCAAAATGCGCATCAATGACGGCGCTTTGCATATCGGCCTGCAACACCTCGATATCCATTCCCAGATCATCGGCCAGGCTCAGCACGCTGGCCTGCGAGGCGCGGCCCTGATTGGCCATCATCGCGTTGTGGAATTCCTCGTATTTGCCTTGGTTGCGCGCGGCCAGCGCGGCACGGGCGGCAAACTCGCTCTCTTCGCCCAGGATCGGCCATTCGCGCATGACCACGCGGATATTGTCATCGCCCTTGATCAGCTCCTTGACCGCAGGAAAGACCCGGCGGCAATAGCCGCAATTATAGTCAAAGAATTCAACCACGGTGATGTCGCCATCAGGGTTGCCCAGCACCACGGCATTGGGGTCGTTGTGCAGCGCCCCGATCTGGCTTTGCAGCGCCTCGGCGGTGGCCGCTTCCTGGGCGGCTACCTCTTGCGCGCGGAGCAGCTCGATCGCCTCGCGGATGATCTCGGGGTTCTCGCGGATCGTATCGAGCACCAGGGCGCGCAGCGCGGCCTCGTCCATCTCCTGCGCCTGACCTGTTGCGGGCAGGCACAGCGCCAGAGCGGTTGCGGCGGAAAGGGCGAATTTGAACATGGAGAACCTATCGGAGCTGACGTGGATTTCAGTTGCGCAGACCCTGCGGTCTGGGCTGCGGATTGTCAAACGGCACTGCGTTCACAGGGCGGTGAAGTGGCCCTATATTTCTTGTCTTCACGCCTATGTTGATTGACGCTTGCCCCGGGCGTGTCGCAAGACAGGCCTCCCAGCGCATGGAATGCGCATTGCCACGAGACCGTCGAGACCTCGCATGATGATGCACCTGCCGCCCCGCCGTCTAGGCCACCTGCTCGCGCGTGTCTGCGTGCTGCTTTGCCTTATGGCAACGATAACTGCAACAGCAGCGGTTGCGGGCAGCTCGCCCTCTTTTGTCAGCGACAGGATCACCGCCCGGCTGATCACGGCGGAAAACGGGGTGGCGCCGGAGGCCAAAAGCATCTCTGCCGCGATTGAGGTCACATTGGCCGAAGGCTGGAAGACCTATTGGCGCGCGCCGGGGGCTGTGGGCTACCCGATGGAGCTGGACTGGTCCGGCTCTGTCAACCTGTCCGGCCACGAATTGCTCTGGCCCGCGCCGGAACGCTTCTCGGCCTTCGAGATCGAGAATTACGGCTATGCCGACGCGGTGACCTTTCCGCTGCGTCTGGCGCTTGAGAGCCCCGGCGATGCGCTGATCGTGGAAACCGACGTCAACATGCTGGTCTGCGCCGATATCTGCGTGCCCGAGCTGTTCACCCTGTCGCTGGCGCTGCCCAAAGGCACCCAGATTGACCGCGACGCGGCGGGTCTGATTGCGGAGGCCGCAACCCGGCTGCCGGTCTCTGCCGAGATGAGCGATATCGCCGTGACTGAGGCCGCCTTGCAGCGCGAGCAAAACCTGCTTGAGGTCGTAGCACAAAGCGACACGCCCTTTGCCGACCTGTCGGTTATTCCCGATCTGGGGCTCAATGCAAGTTTTGGGCCGCCGGAGATTGCGCTCTCGAATGGCGGCAAGACCGCCCATATCCGCTTTGATGTGCTGGCCACCCCCGAGGTGCTGCCGCCCTTGCAGCTGGTGGTCACGGATGGCACGCGCGCCGCCAGTTTTGCGCCAGAGCTTGGCGAGCGCGTCAGCGCGCCGCCCGCTGTTGGCAGCGGTCTGGCGTGGTTCTTCCTGTTGGCCTTTATCGGCGGCGTGATCCTGAACGTGATGCCTTGCGTCCTGCCGGTGCTGACGATCAAATTCGCCTCGGCGCTGAAGGCGCGTGACCAAAGCCCTGCACGGGTGCGGGCCGGGTTCGCGATGTCGGCGCTGGGGGTGTTGTCCTTCATGTGGGCCTTGGCTCTGGTGCTGTTGGCCATCCGGGCCGGTGGCGGCTCCATCGGCTGGGGCATCCAGTTCCAGAACCCCTATTTCCTGACGGTGATGGTGACCATCGTGACGCTGTTTGCGGCCAACCTGTTTGGCCTGTTCGAGATCACCCTGCCGCAAAGCTGGAACACCAGAATGGCGGGCAGCGGTGCCTCCAAAGGGGTGGCCGGCGATTTCTGGACCGGGGCGCTGGCGGCGGTGCTGGCAACGCCATGTTCCGCGCCATTTCTGGGCACCTCGATCACCTTCGCGCTGGCGGGCTCTGCCATGCAGGTGCTGGTGATCTTCACGGCCCTTGGGCTTGGGCTGGCGCTGCCCTACCTGCTGGTGGCCCTCTGGCCGCGCGCGGTGCGGGTGCTGCCGAAACCGGGCGCATGGATGAACACGTTGCGGACCTTGATGGGCCTGCTGCTGCTGGGCACCGCGATCTGGCTGCTGAGCGTCATTCTGGGCGTGGCCGGAGGCACGGCGACGGCGACAATCGCGCTGTTGATGATCGGGATGCTTGTGGTTCTGACCCTATTGCCAAAAGGCCGCGCGCTTGGCGTGGCGGGGCTGGCGGCGGTGGCGCTGATCGTGCCGATGGCCGCCCCTGCCCCTGCGCCGCGCGCAATGGCGGCCAGCTCTGACTGGGCCATTTTCGCGCCGGATCAGATCGCCGCAGAGATTGGCGCGGGCCGGGTTGTTTTCGTGGATATCACCGCGGATTGGTGCCTGACCTGCAAGGCGAACAAATCTCTGGTGCTGGAGCGCGCCGTGATTGTCGAGGCGCTGGGGGCCGAGGATGTCACCCCCATGCTGGGCGACTGGACCCGGCCCAATGAGATGATCCTGAGCTATCTCAAGGAGCATGGCCGCTACGGCATCCCGTTCAACATTGTCTACGGCCCCGGCGCGCCCGAAGGCATCGCGCTGCCGGAGCTGTTGAGCAAGGATATCGTGCTGGACGCGCTGGCTCAGGCGCGGGGCTAATTGCCGCCGCCAAGCTGCGCGAGGCCTTCCTCGACCGTCTTGCGGCGCGGGTCATCGGCGGGCAGTTCGGCCACCAAAGGCTCTGCGCCGCGAAGCGCCGCCAAGGCGCGATCTTCCTCACCCAGCACCATCAGGGCGCGGGTCAGCTGCAACCAGCCGTCAAGATCATCGGGCTCGTCCTGCAACCGCGCTTCAAGCCCGTCGACCATTGAGCGGATGAAGGCGGCGCGGTCCTCGGGCGACATATCCTGCGCAGCCGCGATATCCTCTTGCGAGGGTCCGGCACGGCCCTGAAATTCCGGCAGGTCCACAGGCGCAATGCCCAGCCGCTCCCCCATCTGGTTTGCGGTGGCCACGAAAGTCGGTATCCACGGCGCGGGCTGGCCTTCCTGCGCGATGCGCTCCAGCAACAGCGCGCGGGCGTCGGCCGTGTTGCCCTCCTGCTCCAGCGCGATGGCGCCGTAATAGGCAGCGGCCGGGTTGTCGGGGTCAAGCTCCACCGCCCGGTCGATGGCGCGTTTGGCCAAAGGTGTCACCGCGCCGCTCTCGGCGGTGATCAGCGCCTCGGCATATTGCGACCATGTGGCCGATGTGGCGTCAGGGCGCTCGACGATCTGGGCAAAGGCCTCCACCGCAAGCGCGTGCCGGCCCATATTCATATAGGTGGTGGCCAGAAGCTCCCAGCCACGGGTTTCACCACCCTGCGGGTCTTCCTCCAGACGGCTGCGCAGCTCGGTCACCAGCGCCTGCAACTGGCGGGCATCCTGTTGCTCCTGCCCGCGTTCGGCAAAGGGCGCCGAGGCGATCTGAGGGGCACCGACCTGCCAGTAAAGCGCGAAGGCTGCAAGCGGTACGATCAGGGCGGCGGCAAAGACGGCGGCGCGGCCCGACGCGCTGTGTTCGGGCTCTTCGCGGTCCGAGGTTGCCAGCATCCGGCGCTTGATCTCCACCTGCGCGGCGCGGCCTTCCTCTGCGGTGATCAGCCCGCGTTCAGTGTCGCGCTCCACCTCGGCCAGCTGGTCTTCATAGATGGCCATCGCCTTGCTGCTGCGCCCTGTGGGGGCGGCCCGTTCCCGGCCCAGCGGCCACAGGGTTGCGACGATGACGCAGGCGGCCATCAAGGCGAAAAACACCCAAAGCATCATGAACCGTCCTTTTCGCGCAGCGCCTCAAGGCGGGCCTGTTCCTCGGGTGTCAACGACGCGGTCAGCTGGCCGCTTTTGCCGCGCAGCGCCATGATCACCGCCAGAAACCCCAGCCCCAGAATGATAAACGGGCCCAGCCACAGCGCATAGGTGGAGGGCCGCCAGGGCGGGTTGAACAGCACGAAATCGCCGTAGCGGGCAACAAGATAGTCGAACACTTCCTGATTGGTGTCACCAGCCACCAGCCGCTCGCGGATGATCAGGCGCAGGTCGCGGGCGACGCCGGCGTTTGAGCTGTCAATCGGCTCGTTCTGGCAGACCACGCAGCGGACCTCTGCGCTGATCTCGCGGGCGCGTTCCTCAAGGACGGGATCATCGAGCACCTCGTCGGGCTCCACGGCGACAAGCGGCGTGGCCAGCAACAGGCAAAGGATCAGGGCAAGACGTCTCATTGCGCGGCTTTCGCGGCGTCCAGCGCCTTTTGAAAGCGGCGTTGGCCATCGCCCACGACAGGGCCCGGAAAGCGGTGCAGCACGATGCCGTCATTGCTGACGATGAAGGTCTCCGGGACGCCGGTGACGCCCCATTCGATGCCCGTGCGCCCGGATAAATCAGAGCCGATCAGCGCGTAGGGATTGCCCAGCTCTTCGAGCCAGTCGGCAGCAGCAGCGGGTTGGTCCTTGTAGTTGATCGCCACGATCCGCAGATCCTGTTCGCGGCCTATGCGGGTCAGGATCGGATGCTCGGCCCGGCAGGGCCCGCACCAGCTGGCAAAGACATTGACCAGCGTCAGCCCCTGCCCTTTGAGATCCGCCGTGGACAGGCCCGGCGTGTCGACGCCTTCAATCGGCTCCAGCGCAAAGTCCGGCACAGGCTGCGAGATCAGCGCCGAGGGGATCGAGGACGGGTCACGCCCGTTGGACAAGCCCCAATACCCGAACGCCAGAACCAGAACAGCAAGCGCGAAGGGCACGGCAAAGACAAGACGATTCATGGCAGGCCTACTCCGCAGGGGTGGCGTTCAAAGGGGCTGCCCGGCGCGGAGCGCCGACCCGCAGACGGCGATCCGACAGCGACAGCGCGCCGCCCAGCACCAGCATGAAAGAGCCAAGCCAGAGGAAATTGACCAGCGGCTCGTAGATCAGCCGCAGGGTCCAGAGGCCTTCGGCATTCTCTGCCGCGGGCTCCGCGATGGAGACGTAAAGATCACCTGCCAAAGTCTGGCGAATATCGCTTTCGGTGGTGGTGGCCTGCGCCACCGGGTAGACGCGCCGCTCGGGGAAAAGCTGGGTTACGAAAGCGCCGTCACGGGTGACGTTGAGCGTTGCGACCTGAGCGATATAGTTGGGGCCGCGCACCTGCTCGATGCCTTCAAATGTCACCTCGAAGCCGGCGATGGGCACGGTGGTTCCGGCTTCGGCAAAGCTGACCGTGTCGGTCTTCCAGGCGCTGGCGCCAATGGCCCCCACCATCAGCACAGCAAGGCCCAGATGCGCCATGCTCATGCCATGCGCGGCACGCGGCTGGCGTTTGATGCGCGCCCATGCACCGCTTTGCAGCAGCTTCACCCGGCGGGCCCAGTCCTGCACCGTGGCCCCGATCAGCCATAGCGCGATGCCCATAGAGATCACCGCCAGCAGCGGGCCGCCATCCGCAACCCAGGCCACGACAAGCGTGCCCAGCAACACGGTGACGCCGATCCATTTCAGCCGCGCCAGCACGCCCGGCAGATCCGCGCGCTTCCAGCTGAGATGCGGCCCGAGGCCCATGACAAGGATCAGCGGCAGGGTGATGGGGATGAAGGCCGCATTGAAGAAAGGTGGCCCGACAGAGATTTTCTCGCCGGTGACGGCCTCCAGAAACAGCGGGTAGAGCGTGCCGAACAGCACCGTGGCGCAGGCCGTGGCGATCAGCAGGTTGTTGATCAAAAGCCCCGCCTCACGCGAGATCGGGGCGAAAAGCCCGCCGCCCTCCATTGCGGGCGCGCGCCACGCAAACAGCGCCAGCGAACCGAGGATCGAGACCGCCAGCAGGCCCAGAATATAGACCCCGCGCTCGGGATCGACGGCAAAGGCATGCACCGATGTCAGCAGCCCTGAGCGGACGATGAACGTGCCAAGCAGCGACAGCGAAAAGGTCAGGATGGCCAGCAGGATGGTCCAGGCTTTGAACGTGTCGCGTTTCTCGGTGACGATGGCGGAATGCAGCAGCGCGGTGCCTGCCAGCCACGGCATGAAGGAGACATTCTCGACCGGGTCCCAGAACCACCAGCCGCCCCAGCCCAGCTCGTAATAGGCCCACCACGAGCCCAGCGCGATGCCCCCCGTGAGCGCCATCCAGGCGGCCAAAGTCCAGGGCCGGACCCAACGCGCCCAGGCGGGGTCAACGCGGCCCTCGATCAGGGCTGCGACCGCGAAGGAGAAGACAATCGAGAAGCCGACATAGCCAATATAAAGAAGCGGCGGGTGGATCGCCAAACCGAAATCCTGCAAGAGCGGGTTGAGGTCCTGCCCGTCCAGCGGCGGCGGGAACACCCGGTCAAACGGGTTTGACGTCAGGATCATGAAGCTCAGAAAGCCCACGGAAATCCACGCCTGCACCGACAGGGTTCGCGCCTTCAGCGCCAGCGGTATATTCGTGGCCATCACCGCCACCGCCGCCCCGAACAGCGCCAGGATCAGCACCCAGAGCAGCAAGGAGCCCTCATGGCTGCCCCATGTGCCTGCGACCTTGTAGAGCATCGGCTTGAGGGAATGCGAGTTCTCCACCACATTGCGCACGGTGAAATCGCTGACAATAAAGGCGTGCATCAGGGCCCCGAATGCGAAGATCAGCAGCCCCGCCTGAAGAACGGCGGTCGCCTGCGCGCTGGCCATCCAAAGCGTATTGCGCCGCGCCGCGCCGACAATGGGCAGCACCGACTGCACACAGGCCGCTATCAGGGCCAGAGCAATCGCGAATTGTCCGAGTTCGGGGATCATGGCCAACGCCTTTATTTCATACAGTTTCCATATGTTCCGATCCAGACAGCCGGGTCAAGGCGACGGGCCGTGACACGGTGTCTCAAAACCTCACGTTTTGGTCAGAGCGGGCAGTTGGGGCCAGACGCAAATAGGCTTGAATACGTATTCATCCTTGGTAAGACTGACGCCCAATCAACGCAGACAGCGCAAAGGCCACGCCATGACCATCACCTATCTCAAACGCGGCAAGTCAGAGGCGGACCGCCAAGAGGATGACGCGCAGGTGCGCCATGTGGTCGAGGCGACGCTGAAAGACATTGAGGCCCGCGGCGACGCCGCCGTGCGCGCATTATCCGAGAAATTTGACGGCTACAGCCCGAAGGCGTTCAAGCTCACGCAATCCGACATCGACGCGTTGATGGCCAAGGTCTCGGACCGCGACATGGCAGATCTGAAATTTGCACAGGAACAGGTGCGCAAATTTGCGCAGGCGCAGCGCGACTCGATGCTGGATATCGAGGTGGAGCCGATGCCCGGCGTGATCCTCGGCCACAAGAATATCCCCGTGCAAAGCGTCGGCTGCTACGTGCCGGGCGGCAAGTTCCCGATGGTGGCATCGGCGCATATGTCGGTGGCCACGGCCTCGGTCGCCGGTGTGCCGCGCATCATCGCCTGCACCCCGCCTTTCAAGGGCGAACCGAACCCGGCAGTGATCGCGGCCATGCATCTGGGCGGCGCGCATGAGATATATGTGCTGGGCGGCATTCAGGGCATCGGCGCGATGGCCATCGGGACCGAGACGATTGACCCCGTTCATATGCTGGTCGGCCCCGGCAACGCGTTTGTGGCAGAGGCCAAGCGGCAGCTTTTTGGTCGCGTGGGCATCGACCTGTTCGCAGGCCCCACAGAGACGATGGTGATCGCCGACGACACTGTGGATGGCGAGATGTGCGCCACGGATCTGCTGGGTCAGGCGGAGCATGGCTACAACTCCCCTGCTGTGCTGCTGACAAATTCGCGCAAGCTGGCCGAGAACACGATGACCGAGATCGAGCGCATCCTGAAGATCATCCCCACCGCAGACACCGCGTCGAAATCCTGGGAGGATTACGGCGAGGTGATCCTGTGCGACACTTATGAAGAGATGCTGGAGGTGGCCGATGACATCGCATCGGAACATGTGCAGGTGATGACTGACCGCGACGACTGGTTTCTGGAGAAGATGACCTGCTACGGCGCGCTGTTTCTTGGCCCGCGCACCAATGTCGCCAATGGTGACAAGGTGATCGGCACCAACCACACGCTGCCCACCAAGAAGGCCGGACGCTATACCGGCGGGCTTTGGGTCGGCAAATATCTCAAGACGCATAGCTACCAGAAGATCACCACCGATGAGGCAGCCGCCGATATCGGCGCCTATGGCTCGCGGCTCTGCCTGCTGGAGGGGTTTGTGGGCCATGCCGAGCAGTGCAATCTGCGCGTGCGCCGCTACGGGGGCGTCAACGTGCCTTACGGCGGCCCCGCGCCCTATAAGGACGCCGCGGAATAATGCGGCCTCTTTCCCCCGTGCGGCTGACGCCCGACCCCAATGGAGCGCGCTGTTATGGCCTCCGGTAAGGTCACAGCACAGGATGTGGCTCAGGCGGCAGGCGTGTCGCAACCCACGGTCAGCCGGGTGTTCACCCCGGGGGTGACGGTCTCGGCAGCGCTGGAAACGAAGGTCCGGGAGGCCGCCAAAACGCTCGGCTACCGGCCCAACGCGCTGGCCCGCTCGCTGATCACCGGGCAGTCAATGACCATCGGGCTGATCGTGGCCTATCTGGACAACCCGTTCTACACCGAGGCGCTGGAAAAGCTCAGCCACACGCTGCGCGAGCGTGGCTATAACATCATGATCTTCATGGCCGCCAACCATGCCAGCGACGTCGATCAGGTGGTCGATGATCTGCTCGATCATCAGGTGGATGGGATCATTCTGGCCTCTGTGTCGGCCTCCTCGGCGCTGACCGACCGGCTGCGGGCCGAAGGCGTGCCGCTGATCTTGTTCAACCGCGGCCATAGCGACCGCTCGATCAGCGCGGTGACCTCGGCCAATTACACCGGCGGGCGCAAAGTGGCAGAGTTTCTGGTCTCGGGCGGGCATCAACGGATCGCGCATATCTCGGGCTGGCAAGGGGCCTCCACCGGGGCGGATCGCTGCGCGGGGTTTCTGGCGGGGCTTGAGGCGCATGGCGCGCAGCCCCTGTCTGTCACCGACGCGCTTTTCTCGCGGGAGGCAGCGGCGGCGGCGACGCGGGCGCTGTTTTCGGGCGGGGTGACGCCGGATGCGATCTTTGTGGGCAATGACCACATGGCCTTTGCCGCGATCGAGGTATTGCGTTTCGAGCTGGGAATGATCCCCGGCCAGGACGTGTCGGTTATAGGCTATGACGACGTGGCGATGGCCAGCTGGGCCAGCTTTGATCTGACCACGGTGCGCCAGCCGGCCAACCGCATGGTGCAGGCCGTGGTCAGCCAGCTGCTGAGCCAGATCGAGGGCAAGGCGCCCGACGCGAAACATATCGAAATCGAGGGCCCGTTGATTGTCAGAGGGTCGGCCAGAATACCGCAGGGGTGGACCACATGAGAGGCTTTTCAAACCAGTTCGACGATCTGCCGGACTATATTCTGAAGATCACCCGCGAGATCTGGGAGGATCGCGGCCTGGCCACCTTGCATCATTATTACGCCAAGGACCTGCCGATGCGCTTCCCTTCGGGGCTGGTTACCGGCAATGAGGCGGTGATCAACGGCACGATGGCCACCATCGCCGAATTCCCGGACCGCGAATTGCTGGGCGAGGACGTGATCTGGTCAGGCAATGAGGATGAGGGCTTTTTGTCCTCACACCGGATTTTGACCACCGGCACCCATCTGGGGCATGGCGCGTTTGGCAAGCCCACGGGCAAGCGCTTCGTGATCCGCGCATTGGCCGATTGCGCGGCCAAGGACAATGCGATCAATGACGAGTGGCTGATCCGGGACGTCTCAGGCATCGTGCTGCAACTGGGCAAGGATGTGAAGAAATTCACCCGCAAGATGATCGCACGCGAAGGCGGGCCGGAGACAGCAGCAAGACCGTTCACGCCTGATCAGGACGTTCAGGGGCCCTACACCGCGCGGGGCAATGACAATGAATGGGGCCAGCGGCTGGGCGACATTGTGACCCGGATCATGGACAAGGATTTTGCCGTGATCCCGGCTGAATATGACCGCGCCTGCCATATCCACCATCCCGGTGCGCGCGACACGATCTCTCATGCGGGGGCGGATCGTGCCTGGCTGCCGTTGCGCTCCTCCTTCCCCACGGCCAAATTCGAGATCCACCACCAGATCGGCCGCGAAGACCCGATGATGAGCCCGCGCGCCGCGATCAGGTGGTCCCTGACCGGCAAGCATGACGGCTACGGCCTGTTCGGCGCACCATCCGGCGCCGAGGTGCATGTGATGGGGATCACCCACGCAGAGTTCGGCCCCTGGGGCCTGCGCCACGAGTTCACCCTGTTTGATGAGGTTGCGATCTGGAAGCAGATCATGATGCATCAGGGCTGATTGGCGGTCTTTACCCAGTTTTGTACAAAATGGGGCAAAACCAAACGGCGCAAAACCCATTTTGTACAAATTAAACGGCCCGAAAATTTAACAAAACAGTAACCCTTTGGGCGTCACGCAGGTTGGGTTTTGGCGGCGTCTGAGGTTTCCGCCCGGCGGATGGTTTCGTCGTCAAGCCGGCCAAAATGATCATCGATCCAGAAGAACAGTTTCCTCCCCCAAGTCATACGATCAGAGGTGCGGGTCATTTGCACGCGTGTCTTCTGCCCGTCTTTGATCAGGCGAACGGTATTGGTTCCAGATGCCCCTATCGCAGTTTTCGCAGCAGAGGGCACATCAAAGCGGAAACGGAATTCGCCGGGAAAGTCGACATGTTCGAGAGCATAAACCTCCTCGACTTTGGCAATGTCATTCATGCGGTGCGTGATCAGGTAGGTGTCGGCGGCGTTCATCCATTCAATGGAGATAACATTCTCATCCCAATATTCCGACGCGATATCTGGCGTGGGGGTGAAATACGGCCAGAGCTTCTCGGGCGTCAGAGTGCTGATGGAATGGCTGACAGAGGTCATCTTTCGGGCGGGAAAGAGCCGGTTTATAACGGGGCCAGTATATGTCAGCACACCCACATAGCAGATTACCAAAATTGGGATGTTGATCCACATCGGTAGCCCGCCAAATGTGTCGGAGTTATTTACCAAAACGCCTCCAACCGCGCCGAGCGGAACCCAGAGCACGGCTGTTTCGGCGCTATGCCTGACGGAGGGAAACAAGACGACAATCAGCATTAGAAATGGCGTCAGTCCAAACAGGAAGGCCAGCCCTGCAACCAGAAAGAACGGCAGACCAAAAACCGTTGCGGGGAAGACTGAAAAGATAATCGCTCCCGTTGCGAATGTGACAAAGGCGACCAACCATAGGCGTCGGCGTTCGCGATAAAGGCGTTTTAGGAACCATCTCATGAAATATCTTTCTAAGTTATGACGTGGTGGTAGTGGTCGAAATGGACCAAATTTTGGCAAAAACGGCGCGTTGAAGATGTCTCAGCGCCGGGGTTTTGCCTTCCTCGTCGTCTTTCTTGCCCAGCCAAAAATAATTTTGAACCGTTTGTGACCCCTGCCCGACCTACAGGCATCAAAGTCAAACAACGGGATTTCAAACCATGCGCTTTACATTCAAACCCTATCTTCTTTTCGTTCTTGGCTTTGCCATTGCCGGTGCCGCGGCAGGGGTCGCATCGGCGCAAAGCCGTGAGCAGGCGTCGCCCTCAGTCGAGGGAGGCTATTCACAGGTCGCCCCACAGCTCTTGCCACATGTCTTACCGCTGGCCGGACGTGACGCGCAGCACATGCCCGGCGGACCTCGTCAGGTTGGCCGCATCGCCATTGACACATCGAGCGGCGCAGGCCGCCCGGATCTGGTGATCCTGCCGCGATTTGGCGGAACCAATGGGCAACCCGGCACTGGTTTTTGCGGATTTTGGCAGAACGGCCAGAACCATACGATGGTGTTCTACATTCGCAATCAAGGCAGCGCCACAGTGCCCGGAACGCAGGTTCAGATCGCGTTTCGTGGATCAAGTTTCGTGCAAAACATCGCCTCATTGCCGCCCGGCGCACAACGTGTCGTCACCCAAGTCATCCCGCCCGACGCTTGGCGTCAGCCCAACCATCCGATTGCCGATTTCATGATCACGGCTGATCCATTGGAAAACATGCCTGAGAGCAATGAGGGCAACAATCGTGCCCAAGACCGCTGCCGCGGCCCGGCGATCTAGGAGGTCGCGCGACATGGTCCCACCGATGCGCTTGCCCTTCCCCTGTTTGGCGCATCAAAAAACGCCCCCGCGCAGGTTTTGCACGGGGGCGTTTGAGTCTTCCGGGGCGCAGCCTAGTTCAACGCCGCATCCGTGATCTCGGATGTCCATGCGCCCTCGGGCTGTTTGGAGATCACGGGATCAGACCCACCCGCCAGAAGCGTGTCGACGGTGCGTTGGAAATCGGCCTCGTCGAGCGCTCCGTTGGAGCCTGCGGTCAGCTTGGCGATCTCGCCCATCATGCGGACTTGATGCGCCTCCGATTGCGCGCCGGTCTCGTCATTGTCCAAGACGATGCCTGCGGCCTCATCGGGGTTGGCCTCGGCATATTTCCAGCCCTTCATCGAGGCGCGCACGAAACGGACCATTTTGTCCTTGAAGACCGGGTCGGCCAGATTTTCTTCCAGCGCGTAGATGCCGTCTTCCAGGGTGGCCACGCCCTGCTCTTCATATTTGAAGGTCACCAGCTCGTCTTCCGAGACGCCCGCATCCAGCACCTGACCATATTCATTATAGGTCATGGTGGAGATGCAATCGGCCTGGCGCTGCAACAGGGGATCGACATTGAAGCCCTGTTTCAGGACGGTGACGCCATCCTCGCCGCCATCGGTCGAGATGCCTTCCTGAGACATCCAGCTGAGGAACGGGTATTCGTTACCGAAGAACCAGACGCCGATGGTCTTGCCCTTGAAGTCCTGCGGGCCGGTGATGCCGGTGTCTTTCCAGCAGGTCAGCATCAGGCCGGAGGTCTTGAAGGGCTGCGCGATATTGACCACGGGCAGGCCCTTTTCACGGGCGGCCAAAGCGGAGGGCATCCAGTTCAGCATGACATCCGCGCCGCCACCGGCAAGAACCTGAGGCGGTGCAATGTCAGGCCCGCCTGCGAGGATTTCGACCTCAAGGCCTTCCTCCTCATAAAAGCCTTTATCCAGCGCCACGTAATAGCCCGCGAATTGGGCCTGCGTGACCCATTGCAGCTGCAGCTTGACCGAGTTGGCATGGCCGTCTGCGGCTGCCATTTGCGGTGTGGCCGCGAGGGCCAGTGCTATGGCTGCCGATGTAAGTAGCTGTTTCATGTGGTATCTCCCCAGTTGGTTTAGGTGCGTTGTGAGGGGTGCCAGAAGGTCACCCCCTTCTCTATTGCGGCTATGATGCCGTAAAATGCGGAGCCTGCAAGGGCGGCCACGACGATCTCGGCCCAGACCATGTCAAGCGCCAGCTGGCCGACCGAGGTGGAAATGCGAAACCCCATGCCCAAAGTGGGCGAGCCGAAGAACTCGGCCACGATGGCACCGACCAGCGCCAGGGTTGTCGAGATTTTCAGCCCGTTGAAGATGAAGGGCATGGCGACGGGCAGGCGCAGCTTTGTGAGCGTCTGGGCGTAGCTGGCCCCGTAGGTGCGCATCAGGTCGCGCTGCATCGCGGTGGTCTCGCCCAGGCCCGCGACAGTGTTGATGAGCATCGGGAAGAAGACCATCACCACGACCACGGCCGCCTTTGACTGCCAGTCAAAGCCGAACCACATCACCAGAATGGGCGCGGTGCCCACGATGGGCAACGCCGCCATGAAATTGCCCACCGGCAAAAGCCCCGCCTTCAGCAAGGCGTAGCGGTCCACCAGAATGGCCGTCAGAAACGCCGCCGCGCATCCGATGACATAGCCCGTCAGCGCGCCCTTGACAAAGGTCTGGACGAAATCCGCCCAAAGGATCGCGGTCTGGGTGGCGAAGGTCTGGGCGATCAGGCTGGGCGGCGGCAGGATCACAAGCGGCACGTCGAGCCCGCGCACGACCAGCTCCCAGATGGCCAGCAAGGTGGCCCCGAAGATCAGCGGGATGGCCAGGCTGACGGCGCGCGTCTCGCTGGACGGGCCATTGGCGAGCCTGGTGTTCAGCGCCCAGAGGGCCAGCCAGAGGATAAGCGCCAGCAGCAGATAGGTCATGACAGCCCCATCCGTTTCAACGTGCCGCGCTGGATCACAGAGATCAGCGCCACAAGGCTGGCGGCCAGGATCGCCGCGGCAAAAAGCGCCGACCAGATCTGGATGGTCTGCCCGTAATAGCTGCCCGTCAGCATCCGGTTGCCGAGGCCGCCGCCCTGAACGGGCAGCTCTCCCACAATCGCCCCGACCATCGCCGCCGCGATGGCAATTTTCAGCGAGGCGAAGAGATAGGGCATGGAGGCGGGCAGCCGCAGCTTCCAGAACCCCTGCGCCGTGCTAGCATTATAGGTTTTCAGCAGGTCAAGCTGGGCCGCATCGGGGCTGCGCAACCCCTTGACCATGCCGACCACCACCGGGAAGAAGCTGAGATAGGCCGAGATCACCGCCTTTGGGAACAGCCCCTGCAGACCCGCGGAATAGAGCACCACGACAATCATCGGCGCCAGCGCGATGATGGGGATGGTCTGGCTGACAATGGCCCAGGGCATCACCGATTTGTCCATCACCCGGCTGTGCACAATCCCCACTGCCAGCAAAATACCCAGCCCGGCCCCGATGGCAAACCCCAGCAAGGTCGCTGAAAGCGTGATCGAGCCGTGATAGACAAGGCTGCGCTTGGAGGTGATCTTCTTGCCGACCACCCCGTCCCAAAGCTCGGCACCCACCTGATGCGGGGCTGGCAGGCGGGGGCGGTCCTGGACAAATGTCGCGGGAATGGCAAATGTGTTCTTGGCAACGAGGCCGAAATGGCCTGCGCCGCGCCGCTCCTGAGCGGAGGCGGGCACCACCTGCGCGCCGCCGCGTTCCAGCTGGGTGACGGTTTCCTTGATATTCATGACAGGCACTGCCAGATACCAAAGCGCGAGCAGGACCGCGACCACCATGAGCACCGGGCTTACGTTACGCATGGACGCCCCCTTCCCCTATCATTGCTTCAAAAATACCTCCCGCGGAGCGTCCCAAACCGGCAACCGGTGTTCCCGCTGCAAGCCGGGCATTCAGGTATTTATGAAGCAGTGATGGTAAGGGTTCGTTCACCATTTCAGGCGTAGTGTTTGCTCGCGGTACAGGCTGAGGAGCCGATGGCCGTAAGCGGTGATGGGGGGCCTGGGCTCCACATTGCAAGTGCCTTGTCCGGTTTTCCGGGCAAGGCGCGTTAACCTTAATCAAGGGTTTACGCATCATCGGCATGGCCCGCTCTCAGACCGTCGCGCACGCGGTGGGCGATCTCGATGAATTCGGGGCTGTCGCGGATATCGAGCGGGCGCGTTTTGGGCAGGGTGCTTTCGATCACATCCGAAATACGGCCCGGGCGCGGGCTCATGACGACGATCTTGGTCGACAGGTAGACCGCCTCGGGAATGGAATGCGTGACAAAGCAGATGGTTTTCTGCGTGCGGGCCCATAGCGCCAGCAACTGCTCGTTCAGATGGTCGCGCACAATCTCATCAAGCGCCCCGAAAGGCTCGTCCATCAGCAAGATATCCGCGTCAAAAGCCAGCGCGCGGGCGATGGAGGCGCGTTGTTGCATCCCGCCTGAAAGCTGCCAGGGGTATTTGGCCCCGAAGCCTGCAAGCTCCACCAGCTCGAGCACCCGCTCGACACGCGCGCTTTGCTCGGCCTTGGCGTAACCCATGATTTCCAGCGGCAAGGTGATGTTTCTGGCGATGGTGCGCCACGGATAGAGCCCTGCCGCCTGAAAGACGTAGCCATAGGCGCGGGCGCAGCGGGCTGCGTCGGGGGTCATGTCATTGACCGACAGCGTGCCGCCGGTGGGCTGCTCCAGACCGGCAATGCAGCGCAGGAAGGTGGTCTTGCCGCAGCCGGACGGGCCGATGAAAGAGACGAAATCGCCCTTGTGGATATCAAGCGCCACATCCTTGAGGGCATGAACCGGGCCGTCGCCGGTCTGAAAAGTCAGATCAAGCCCGCTGGCGGAGATGACAGGAAGGTCAGGCGCGGCCATGTCAGACAGCCGCCGTGTCGGGAGTTACGGCGCCTAGGCGGCCGGCAGCGCGGCTTGGCTGTATTTCGACCAGACCCCGCCGATGGAGAAGGCTGCGAAGATGAACATCGCATCGGCCACGGCCACATCGTTGGCCCATGTTCCAAAGGCCAAAAGCCCGAGCGCCAGCACCAGCATGATGCGGATTATGATCGTTCCCATCGGAGAACCCCTCGCCAAAAACACCTTTGGATCGCAGTGTTCCCAAGGCATTCGGGCGATTATATGTCCTTGTTGGGTCAATTCCCGCGTATTCATCAATTCTTAACATTTTAGGTCAGACACCAGAGGGAATGTTCATCGGATCGCGCTCGATCTTGCGCGGGGTGTTCAGCGCCTTCCACTTGCCCAGCGCCTGAGAGGCAGAGGCAAAGGCCGGGCGCGTGATGAACTTGCCGCGACCGGGCTGGGGTTGCGAGTTTTGACCATAAGCCCAGATCACATCGCCACGCGACAAGGTATAGCGCGGCTGCGCAGTGACAGTTCTGCCCTCGAAGACATTGTAATCTATGATGGATTTCTGCGTGGAGACCGCGACCTGTTTGGAGATTTTCGGGTCCCAAACCACGATATCGGCGTCCCCCCCGACCGCGATGCTGCCCTTCAGCGGGTAGATATTGAGGATTTTGGCAATGTTGGTCGAAGTGGCCGCGACGAATTCCTCGGGCGTCAGGCGGCCTGTCTCGACCCCTTCTGTCCACAGCATGGCCATGCGTTCCTCAAGCCCGCCCGTGCCATTGGGAATGCGCGTGAAATCATCCACCCCCATGCGTTTCTGGCTGTCATCAAAGGCCGCGTGATCTGTCGCCACCACCTGCAGGCTGCCCGAGGCGAGCCCCGCCCAAAGGGAGGCCTGATGGTCTTTGGAGCGGAAGGGTGGGCTCATCACCCGGCGCGCAGCATATTGCCAGTCCTTGTTGAAATACTCGGATTCGTCCAGCGTCAGGTGCTGGATGAGCGGCTCGCCGTAAACCCGCATCCCCTTCTGGCGGGCCCGGCGGATCGCCTCATGCGCCTGCTCGCAGGAAACATGGACAATATAGAGCGGCGTGCCTGCGGCATCGGCGATCATGATGGCGCGGTTGGCGGCCTCGCCCTCGACCTCGGGCGGGCGCGAATAGGCGTGGCCCTCCGGCCCGGTGACACCGGCGGCCATGTATTTTTGTTGCAGCTCCTGCACGATATCGCCGTTTTCGGCGTGCACCAGCGGCAGCGCGCCCAGCTCTGCGCAGCGCTTGAAGGAGGCGTACATCTCGTCATCCTCCACCATCAGCGCGCCTTTATAGGCCATGAAATGCTTGAACGTGTTGATGCCGCGTTTCTGAACAACGTCCTGCATCTCGTTGAAAATGCTCTCATTCCAGCCGGTGATAGCCATGTGATAGGAGATGTCGCAACAGATCTGGTCGCGCGACTTGCGGTCCCATTCATCAATGGCATTCAACAGCGAACCGTCCTCGCCGGGCAGGCAGAAATCCACCAGCATCGTGGTGCCGCCTGCGGCCGCGGCAAAGGTGCCGCTCTCGAATGTCTCGGCCGCGGTGGTGCCCATGAAGGGCATTTCCAGATGGGTGTGCGGGTCGATGCCGCCGGGGATCACATAGGCGCCCTCTGCGTCGATCACCTCGTCGCCCTTGAGGTTTTCGCCAATGGCCGCGATCTTCTCGCCCTCGACCAGCACATCCGCTTCCCATTGGCGGTCGGCGGTGACGATGGTGCCGCCTTTGATCACTTTGCTCATCGAGGTCTCCTTTTCGGGCTTTGGCTATTTGCGGCGGAAGACAGTGGTTTCACGCATACCCGCCAGGCTGGACTGCACCACCAGATCAATCGGCACCGCGTTTCTGTCCAGCGAATAGGTCAAGGTTTGCCGCGCCAATTGGCGGGCCACGCGCTGGCTGGGGTCGGGGCGCAGCCGGGAGGTCCACACGCCGTTGGCCTCAGTGGTTTCGGCCAGAAATGTGATCTGCAGGGGATCGCCGCTGATCGTGGAGGTAAACTGGCAGCTGCCCAGCGTGGCAAAGCAATCATGCGGCACCGTGCGGCGGCTTTGCGCCTGATAGGTCGAGACCGCGATGCGGAACCGATTATCCGCCGAGTGACGGTAAGGCACAAGCAGCTGATTGCCGCGCACCTCGACCTGCAGGTTCTCGACCTCAAGCGCTTCACGGAAGACCCGGGTGACGTCCTCCAGCCCCTCGCCGCTGGGCAAGGTGTAGATGTAATTGCCAACATAATCATACCGACCATTGCCGCGCCGCCGGGAGGTGAGCACCAGCTCGACGGGCAGCGGCAATGCCTCGATCTCCACCATATAACGGTAAGTTACCCCCGATGGCGGGCGCAGCGTGTCCAGATCGACCTCCTGCCCGATGCCGGGACGGATGGCGACCGGTTCTGTGGGCGGCGCACAGGCGGCCAGACATGCCGCGCCGAGCAGAGCGAGGGCTACGTTGCGCAAAGGGCGCGCGAGACAGGTCAACTGGCGACCTCCGCTGTTTCGAGCACGGCATGGAACAGCACATTGGTCCCGGCGGCGGCCCAGTCGGGGCTGATCTCTTCGGCCTCATTGTGGCTGAGCCCATCGACGCAGGGGCACATGACCATCGCCGTTGGCGCAACCCGGTTGATCCAGCACGCGTCATGCCCGGCGCCCGAGATCAGGTCCATATGGCTGTAGCCCAGCCGCTCGGCCGCGTTGCGCACCGCCGTCACGCAGCCCGCGTCAAAAGTAACTGGATCAAAGCCGCCGACTTTCTCCATCTCCAGCCCGAGGCCCATATCGTCGCAGATCGTCCGGGCGGCGGCGGCGAGGCGGTCCTCCATATCCTTGATGACATCAAAATCGGGCGAGCGGAAATCGACCGTGAAGACCACCTTGCCGGGGATCACGTTGCGGGAGTTGGGGTAGACGTCGATATGACCCGCCGCGCCCACCGCATGGGGCGCGTGGCTGAGCGCGATCTCGTCAACCTTTTGCAGGATATGGGCCATGCCCAGCCCGGCGTTCTTGCGCATCGGCATCGGGGTCGAGCCGGTATGGCTGTCCTTGCCGGTGATGGTGAATTGCACCCAGCTGAGGCCCTGGCCGTGGGTGACCACGCCGATATCCCTGCCCTCGGCCTCAAGGATCGGGCCTTGCTCGATATGCAGCTCGAAAAAGGCGTGCATCTTGCGCGCGCCGACCTCTTCCTCGCCGCGCCAGCCGATGCGTTTCAGCTCGTCGCCGAAGGATTTGCCATCGGCATCCGTCCGGTTGTAAGCCCAGTCCTGCGTATGGATGCCCGCGAACACGCCGGAGGAGAGCATGGCAGGCGCGTAGCGCGTCCCCTCCTCATTGGTGAAATTTGTCACCACAATCGGGTGTTTGGTCTTGATGCCCAGATCATTGAGGGAGCGCAGGATTTCCAGCCCGCCCAGCACGCCCAGCACCCCGTCATATTTGCCGCCCGTGGGTTGCGTGTCGAGATGTGAGCCCACATAGACCGGCAGCGCGTCGGGGTCGGTGCCCTCGCGGCGCGCGAACATGTTGCCCATCTGGTCGAGCCCCATCGTGCAGCCCGCATCCTCGCACCATTTCTGAAACAGCGCCCGCCCCTCCCCGTCTTCATCGGTCAGGGTCTGGCGATTGTTGCCCCCAGCCACGCCGGGTCCGATCCGGGCCATTTCCATCAGGCTGTCCCAAAGGCGTGCGCCATTGATCTTCAGATTCTCGCCAGGTGCTGCCATGCCCTGCTCCCCTTTGGACATCTTCGTGGTCGGTCACATTGTTCAGACCGACAATATTTTACCAACCGGTCAAAGCGAGGCTAGCAGAGGGGCCGGGTCAGTCAAGAAGAACCCCGGGCTGAAACCGCCTCCGGCGCTGTTTTGGTAGACAAGTGCCCGGTTTTTTGGCACGCCATGATCATGACAGCTTCCCCCGCCGAGCCCAAGCCGCTGACGCGTATTCAAACCAAGAACCGCGCGGCCATACTCGATGCTGGGCTTGAGGTGTTCTCAACCTACGGGTTTCGCGGCTCTACGCTGGACCAGATCGCCACCGCCGCCGGGCTGTCAAAGCCAAACCTTCTGTATTATTTCCCGTCAAAGGAGGCGATCCATGCCGAGCTGCTGACGGGATTGCTGACCACCTGGCTTGACCCGCTGAAGCTGATGCGGGCCGATGGCGACCCGGTGCCTGAGCTTCTGGGATATGTGCGCCGCAAGCTGGAGATGAGCCGTCAGTTCCCGCGCGAAAGCCGCCTGTTTGCCAATGAGATATTGCAAGGCGCGCCGCGCATCAAGGCGGCGCTGAGCGGCGAGCTGAAAACGCTGGTGGACGCCAAGGCGCAGGTGATTTCCAAATGGTCCAAAGCCGGTCTGATCACCGAAATCGACCCGCATCATCTGATCTTCTCGATCTGGTCGCTGACCCAGCATTACGCCGATTTTGACGTGCAGGTCCGCGCCGTTCTGGGCCGTGATGTGCCTTTTGACGAGGCGGAGCAGTATCTTGTGCAGCTGTTCGAGAAGCTGCTCAAGCCCTAGGCCGGGTGCCTCCGCACATTATTCGGCCGCGACGGCGCCGGGATTGTTGGGATGGGTGGTCCAGTTGGCGTAGTCTTTCTCAACCACCTTGCCGGTGCGCGGATCAACCTCGCCGGGCTGCATCGCATCCATTGTGATACATTCCTCAACGGGGCAGACATCGACACATAGGTTGCAGGCCACGCATTCGGCATCGATCACCGTGAAGACGCGGTCATCTGACATGGCGATGGCCTGATGCGAGGTGTCCTCGCAGGCCGCATAACAGCGCCCGCAGGAGATGCAGGTGTCCTGATTGATCTTGGCCTTGGCCACGTAATTGAGGTTGAGATATTGCCAGTCGGTGACATTGGGCACGGCGGAGCCCACGAAATCAGCGGTGCTGGTATGGCCTTTCTCATCCATCCAGTCGGACAGGCCCGAGGCCATCTCGGACACGATCTTGAAGCCGTAGGTCATGACGGCGGTGCAGACCTGCACATTGCCGCAGCCCAGCGCCATGAATTCAGCGGCATCGCGCCATGTGGTGACGCCGCCAATGCCTGAGATCGGCATCCCTGCCGTGTCGCTGTGGCGCGCGATCTCCGACACCATCGACAGCGCGATGGGTTTCACCGCCGGGCCGCAATAGCCGCCGTGGCTTCCCTTGCCATCAATGGAGGGCTCGGGCGACATGGTGTCGAGATCGACGGATGTGATGGAGTTGATCGTGTTGATCAGGCTCACCGCATCCGCTCCGCCACGCCTGGCGGCCTCGGCGGGTTTGCGGATATCGGTAATATTGGGCGTCAGCTTCACGATCACCGGCATCCGGGTGTTCTGCTTGCACCAGCGGGCGACCATTTCGATATATTCAGGCACCTGCCCCACGGCCGCGCCCATGCCGCGCTCGGACATGCCATGCGGGCAGCCGAAATTCAGCTCGATCCCGTCCGCGCCGGTTTCCTCGACGACCGGCAGGATGGCTTTCCACGCCTCCTCCTCGCAGGGCACCATGAGGGAGACGACCATCGCCCGGTCGGGATAGTCGCGCTTGACCGCCTTGATTTCGCGCAGGTTCTGCTGCAACGGGCGGTCGGTGATCAGCTCGATATTGTTGAGGCCCAGAAGCCTGCGATCCGCGCCATAAATGGCGCCGTATCGGGGCCCGTTGACATTGACCACCGGCGGGCCTTCGGCGCCCAAGGTTTTCCACACGACCCCGCCCCAGCCGGCCTCAAACGCGCGGCGCACATTATATTCCTTATCCGTGGGCGGCGCGGAGGCCAGCCAGAACGGGTTGGGGCTTTTGATGCCTATGAAATTGCTGGTCAGGTCTGCCATGATGTCCTCCTCAGCCCATCAGCCGGGCGTGAATATCTTCTGCCGCGTCGCGCCCCTCGGCCACGGCTGTCACCGTCAGGTCATCGCCGCCGGTCGCGCAATCGCCGCCTGCCCAGACGCCTGTGAGCGAGGTTTGCCCCGCGCCCGTGACCGCGATCTTGCCCTGCTCGATCCTTAAGCCCCCCGGCACCTCATCGAGCCTCTGGCCGATGGCAGTGAAGACCTGATCGGCTTTCACGCGGAAGGTCTCCCCGGTGCCGGTGAGTGTGCCGTTTTTCGAGGCGGTATATTCGAACTCGACCTCTGTGGCCGCGCCATTGCCATGCACCTCTTTGGGCTGCGCGTTGAAGATGATGTTGACCCCGTGGGAGGCCGCGAGGTCTTGCTCATAGCGCGACGCACCCATGTCCTCGCGACCGCGCCTATAGGCGATGGTGACCTGCTCGGCGCCCAGAAGCTTGGACTGCACGGCGGCATCCACAGCCGTCATGCCGCCGCCGATCACCACCACATGGCGGCCCACCGGCAATGTCGAGAGATCCTCCGCCTGACGCAGCTCGGAGATGAACGAGACGGCATCGCGGACGCCGCCCCGCTCTTCACCGGCGGCGCGCAGGGAGTTCACGCCACCCAAACCAACGCCCAGAAACACAGCGTCGAAATCCTGTTGCAATGCAGTGATGTCCAGATCACGCCCGAGGGCCTGCCCGGATTTCAAAGTGATGCCGCCGATCTGCATCAGCCAATCAACCTCGCGGGCCGCGAAATCATCGGTGCTTTTATAGGCGGCGATGCCGAATTCGTTCAGCCCGCCGGGCTTGGGGCGCGCATCAAAGAGCGTCACCTCATGGCCGTGAGTGGCAAGACGGTGCGCGCAGGCAAGCCCTGCGGGACCTGCGCCGACCACGGCGATTGTTTTGCCGGTGGCGGCGGCACGGCTGAAGGGATGGAGACCATCCTCCATCAGCGCGTCGGTGGCATGGCGTTGCAGGCGGCCGATCTCCACCGGTTTGCCCTCGGCCACTTCGCGCACGCAGACCTGCTCGCAAAGCGTCTCGGTCGGGCAAACGCGTGCGCACATGCCGCCAAGGATGTTCTGGTCAAGGATGGTCTTTGCCGCAGCCTTGGGCGTGCCGGTCTGGATTTGGCGGATGAAGAGCGGGATGTCGATATCGGTGGGACAGGCCGTCACGCAGGGCGCGTCATAGCAGAAATAGCACCTGTCCGCCGCGACCGCCGCCTCATGCGGGGCATAGGGCGCGTGCAGGTCGTCGAAGTTTTCTGCAAGCTGATCCGTCGAGAGGCGGCCTGCCGCAATACCCGGTGTCATCTGGCTGTTGGACATCCCTGCCCTCCTTGCTGAAGTCGAGGATCAGAATGACACAGATAAAAATTTTATCAATTGGTAAATTTTAGGCGGTTTTGAAACTGTGACCGATGCGCCTTTGGCCCCTGTCGGAAGCCTCCGGCGGGGATATTTTTAAACATGGAAAGTCTGGACGTGCTAGAAAGGCCAGCGGTCGGGGCCCTGATCGAGCCGGAAGATGTGGTCGGGGCCGTCTTGCGCAAAGATCTGGCGGACCAGCGGGTCGTGGCCGGGGATGATCAGCTTGGGATCGGACGCCAATTGGTGGAGGCGCTCAAAACCGCGCAGCATGTCTTCGAGATCGACGACGATGGGGAACGGCTTTTTGTCGAAGACGTTTTCGTAGTAATGCGTGGCGTCTGAGGCGAGGCAGAGCCAGCCTGCATCCGTGCGCACGCGGACAGCTTGCAGGCCCCGCGAATGGCCGCCTAAGCAGTGGACCGTAACGCCGTCTGCCACCTCCCCGTCGCCCTCGTGAAAGATGCAGCGCCCGGAATAGACGCGCTGCACCGCCTCACAGATATGATCCGCGGTGAAAGGCATTTGCAGCGTGGCGTGGCACATGCAAGGGCCGGTGGCGTAGGCCATCTCGGCGGCTTGCAGGTAGATCGTGGCGTTCGGGAAAAGATGCAGCCCGCCCGCATGGTCGTAATGCAGATGGGTGATGATCAGCCGGGTGATATCCTCGGCCCGCAGCCCCAAAGGCTTCAGCGCCTCGCGCGGATCCATGAGGATGGGGCGGTCGCGGGAGGCGGCCTCGGGCTGATCATAGCCTGTGTCAACGAGAATAACCTCCGCGCCCCGACGCAGCACCCAGATGAAGTAATCCATCGCGTGGGGCGCGTCGTGATTGTCGTCAAAAATGAAGCTGTCCCCTCGCGTGCGGGCGTTGCGATCGGCATATTTGACCGCATGGACCTGCCAATTCGTCATGACCAGCTGCTCATCGCGATACGGTGCTGAACGTGCGCAGGTCCTTGTCTGCGACAAGCCCCGAGACCGCCGGACCCGTCGCCTTGAAATGCGGCATCTGCTGATGGGCCTCAAACGCGGCCGCGTCGTCGTAAAGCTCGTAGAGGAACACCTGATTGGGGCGGTCGGGGTCGGTGCAAACGTCAAATTGCCGGCAGCCGGGTTCGTCAGCCACAGAGGCTTGCGCGTTTTTGCGGATCAGCGGCAGGAAGGCCTCCATCTTGCCATCGTGGATCGTGAAGGTGACTGTGACTGCAAACATGAACGGCTCCTGATGGTCG
>CALFWN010000357.1 GCA_937928335.1 uncultured Litoreibacter sp.
TTTCCTTTCCGGTTTAAGCCTCAGCGGGATGTGATGGAGCTGCGTCCAAACCGGTGGATGTCATGGGATGTCTCCCCCAATCGACCCGACCCCGCCTGCGAAGTACGCGTGCCATAGACCAATCTTTCCCGCCCCGCAACCTCCCATAGCGCCCGATCACCTATTGCGCGCGCCCCTGCCCCATCACTGCTTCACAAATACCTATAGCGAACCGGTTGCCACAGACGGCAGCTCCCGCCCATATAGCACCATGAACAAACATCCTGACATCCTGTGCATCGGCGCGGTCCTGTGGGACATTATCGGGCGGGCCACGGCCCATATGCAGGTGGGCTCGGACGTGCCGGGCCGGATCACGCGGATACCGGGCGGCGTGGCGCTCAATATCGCGATGGCGCTGAAAGCTTACGGGCTACACCCCGCGCTGCTGGCCGCGGTCGGTCAGGACGATGAGGGGGCGGAACTGATCCGCGCCTGCACCCGGCTGGGCGTGGACGCTTCCCATATCTACCGCTCCGAGGATCTGCCCACCGACCGCTATATGGCGGTCGAGGGCGCAAACGGGCTGATCGCGGCCATTGCCGACGCCCATTCGCTTGAGGCCGCAGGCGACAAGATCCTGCTGCCACTGACGCAAGGCGTGCTGCGGGGCTGGGACGGGATCGTGGCGCTTGATGGCAATCTCACCACCACCCTTCTGGAACATATCGCCCATGCGCCCGAATTTGCGCGGACCGACCTGCGCGTCGCACCCGCCTCGCCCGGCAAGGCGGAACGGCTGATGCCGTTTCTGGATGGCGGCAAGGCCACGCTCTACGTCAATACCGAGGAAGCCGCGCTCTTGTTGCACCGCCCTGTCAGCTCCGCCGCCGATGCGGCCCAGGCGCTCAGGGAAAAAGGGGCTTACCGGGCCGTTGTCACGGACGGCCCCAACCCCGCCAGCATCGCAAGGGAGGGCGCATTGATCACCCTGACCCCGCCCGAGGTTCTGGTCACGCGTGTCACTGGCGCGGGCGATACATTCATGGCCGCCCATATCGCAGCGGAGGCGCAAGGCGCGGCGACAGAGACCGCACTCGCCCGCGCACTCGAAGCGGCCGCAATCTATATTTCCGGAGAAAGCTACAAATGACACCCCCCATGATCCGCTCGACCGAGGTTGCTGCCGCCCAGACAGCAGGCCGCCCCGTGGTGGCGCTGGAAAGCACCATCATCACCCACGGGATGCCCTATCCGCAAAATCTCGACATGGCCCGCGGCGTCGAGCAACTGATCCGCACCGAGGGGGCCGTGCCTGCCACCATCGCTGTAATGGGCGGCACGCTGCATATCGGTCTGGAGGATGCGCAACTTGAAGATCTCGCCCAGCGCCCCGATGCAGCCAAGCTGTCGCGTGCCGATATGGCGCTCTGCCTGTCCACCGGCGGCACCGGGGCCACCACGGTTGCCGCCACCATGATCGCGGCACATCTCGCAGGCATTCAGGTCTTCGCCACAGGCGGCATCGGCGGCGTGCATCGCGGCGCGGAGCTGAGCTTTGACATCTCCGCCGACCTGCAGGAGTTGGCCCAGACCCCCGTTACCGTTGTCGCCGCAGGCGCCAAGGCCATTCTCGACATCCCCAAAACGCTTGAACTGCTTGAAACCCTCGGCGTCCCGGTCATTGCCTATGGCCAGGACAGCCTGCCCGCCTTCTGGTCGGCCTCCTCCGAGGTAATGGCCCCGCAGCGCCTCGACAGCGCCGATGCCATCGCCAAAGCCCATCAGATGCGCGCCGCCCTGAACCTGCCCGGCGGCCAGCTGATCGCCAACCCCGTGCCGCGCGCCGATGAAATCCCGCAAGCCGAGATCACCCCGATGATCGAACAAGCGCTCAGCGAGGCCGAGGCGCAGAACATCACCGCCAAGGCGGTCACGCCCTTCCTGCTCAAGCGCATTTTCGAGCTGAGCGAGGGCCGCTCGCTCGCCACCAATATTGCGCTTGTGCGCAACAATGCGCGTCTGGCGGCGCAGATCGCCGCCGCGATGATGCGCGGATAACACGATAATTCAAAACACTGAGTTGCGCCGAACCCCGCTTGTATAGGGGTGCGTCCGTCTTTAGATTGGCTCAGTAGGATTTTCGAACTGGCCCGGACACTCATGCCTGACACTCACCCCTCTGGCGACACCAGACGCCGCCGCCCCGGCCGGTTCTCGCGCCTGCGCAGCAATTTTCTGGCAGGGCTCATCGTGGTGGCCCCCATCGCCATGACGCTGTGGCTGATCTGGACTGTGGTGGGCTGGATCGATGGCTGGGTCTGGCCGTTCATTCCGCGGGCCTATCATCCCGAAGAGCTGTTCAACTGGGCGATGGGCTACCCTGAAAACCGCATCAGCGTGAATGTGCGCGGCATCGGGGTGGTGATCTTCTTGTTCTTCACCGCCATTGTCGGCTGGATCACCAAGGGCTTTCTGGGCCGCTCGCTGCTGCGTTTCGGCGAAAACCTCGTTGACCGTATGCCGGTGGTCCGCTCCATCTATTCCGGGGTGAAGCAAATCGCGGAGACGGTGTTTTCGCAACGCGACACCTCCTTCGACAAGGCCTGCCTCGTGGAATATCCGCGCCGTGGCATCTGGGCGATTGCCTTCATCTCGACCTCTGCCAAGGGGGAGATCGCGGCAGGCATCCCGGTCGAGGATCAGAAGGTGTCTGTCTTTTTGCCAACCACACCAAACCCGACCTCCGGCTTTTTGCTGTTTGTCCCGAAAAGCGACATTATCGAGCTGGAGATGTCGGTGGAGGATGCCGCCAAACTGGTGATCTCCGCAGGGCTGGTCTACCCCAATGGCAAGGACCCCTCCACCCCGCCCACGCTGAGCGCTGAGGCGGCAGAGTAGCTCCGGGGCGCGAGCCGCCCCTGATAATGCACGATCAGCCCCACAACCGGGGCGCTGAGTTTCACGTCAAACCGAAACACGCCGCCTTGGTCAAACTCCTGCGTCTGTGAGCGCGGCAAAAGCGCTTTGGGCAGCGGCACGCCCAGAAACCAGCCATGTGTCACGGGCATTGCCATTGCGCCGCGCTCAATGGGCAGTGACATCTGAAAGGCGAATGGGCCAAACCGTTCCCGCACCGCGCCACTACCGGCCACAGACAGCACGGAGCGGAATCTCTGCCCGTCAAAATCCCGCGTCCAGATTTCCGTCTCCCCGATCCGCTCCATTGTGACGCTCACAGGCGTTTCCGCACGTTCAGGCGGAAAGCGAAACAATGCGGCAATCAGCTTTGCCGCAAGCCCCTTGCCACGCGTGACCCGCGCGGTGCCTGACAGCTCGTGAAAATCCCACACATCATGCGCCGCCTGCCAGCTGGGCGGCATGGCCTGCCAGGTTGCCCCGCCAAGGGCCTGTTCAAACAAAGGCGTTGCGGGTGCGGCCTCTCGATCAAAGCTGCCGCCAAGTTCCGCCAGAGCCGCCTCCGCCTCCTCCAGCGAGAACGCGGCCAAAGCGGGCCGCGCGCCCGCAGGCACATCGCCCTTGATCAGCCGCCGGATCATCAACAAGGCAGGCACCGCAGGCACGAACGGCCCCTGCCCCTGCCCCATATGCAGCCGCCACCCGCGCGTTTGAGGCGCACCCGCAGCAATTCGCCCGGCCACACGCACCACCATGCCGCCCTGATCCGATCCGAAAGGCTTCAGCATCTGCGCCGCCCATAAAAGCGGCGTCGTCAGCCGGTCAAGCCGTGGCAAAACGCCCTTGCGGTGCAGCCATCCCAAAGCCCGCAGGCTGTGATGCATCACCGGCAGCTCCA
>CALFWN010000358.1 GCA_937928335.1 uncultured Litoreibacter sp.
GGTGCCGCTGGCTGTGTCAATCGCGGTGGCGGCGGGCGGCAATCCGGGGATGTTCGCGCTGACCGTGGCGATTGCCACCTCGAACAGTTTCCTGATCCCGACCCATCAGGTGAACGCCCTGATCATGGGGCCTGCGGGTTACCGGGTGGCGGATTTCGTGAAGGCGGGCAGCCTGATGACTGTCCTGTTTCTGGTGGTGTCGCTGACGGCTTTGAACCTGTTTTATTGAGCAAGTTCCGTGCGTTTGAAGGTTTGCGTTCCTGGAGAGCGTCGCCATTGTACTCGAACCAATGGCGCATCAATGGCAACTCCCCGCCACGCGGGCATCCCCTCAGAGTATTTGCAACCAAATGGAAACTAGGCGTTCTCGAGCGCGGTGATGATGGGGGAGAAATCCTCGACCCTTAGCGAGGCCCCGCCGACCAGCGCGCCGTCGACATTGGAGACGGCGAAGATCTCATCCGCGTTGGAGCCTTTGACCGAGCCGCCATAGAGGATGCGGATCGATGTGCCGACGCCCGCGCCGTAGCGTTGTTCCAGTTTGGTGCGGATATAGTCATGCACCTCGCCGATCTGGTTCATCGTGGGCACCTTGCCGGTGCCGATGGCCCAGACAGGCTCATAAGCGATAACGGTGTTCTCGGCCGTCAGCACATCGGGCAGGGAGCCTGCCAATTGGCCCGCGATAATGTCGAGCGTGTTGGCGGCTTCGCGTTCTTTCAGCGTCTCGCCGATACAGACCACCGCGATCAGGCCCTGGGCATGGGCGGCCTTGGTCTTGTTGCGGATCATCTCATCGCTTTCACCGTGATCGGTGCGCCGCTCGGAATGGCCGGTGAGCACATGGGAGGCACCTGCATCTTTCAGCATTGCGGCGGAAATATCGCCTGTATGGGCGCCGGTCTCGTTCATATGGCAATCCTGCCCGCCAATGGCCAGTGCATGGTCGGCGGCGGTGACCACGGCTGCGCTGATCAAGGTGGCCGGGGGGCAGATCAGCATGTCCACGCCGGGTGTGGGATGGGCCTTGCGCAGGGCGTCGAGCTGGGCCAATGCGTCGGAAGTGCCGTTCATTTTCCAGTTTCCGGCGGCGAGTTTTCTGCGCATGTCATGGGTTCCGTTCTTTTGCTGGGGTCAAACTTGCAAAGCTGCGCAGTCAGGGCAAGCGGGTTTTAGAGGTGGAGCAACGCGCGGCGGGCGAGGGTGCGGGCCTCTTCGGGGTCGTCCAGACAGGCCTCCGGCAGGGTCCAGTAGGGCATCGCCACAGGCTTTTTGCCTTCACGTTGATAGGTCCATTGGGTGCAGCCTAGGACCTTGACCTCGTCGATAAATGCGCCCTGCGCCTTGATGTAGAGTGTGCCGTCGGAATAGAGCAGAGCGAAAATTATGCCGTCAGAATAAAGACATAGCCCGCCCATCATCTTGCGGGTGGTGAGTGTGCCCAGCCCCTCGAACAGCTCTTTGGCGAAGGCGATGTCGGCCTCGGAAACGGCCACCTGCTCAGGAGGGTTTGGCGAAAAGCGCGTCGTCGAATTTGATGCTTTCGCCGCAGCCGCAGGCTTCGGAGACGTTGGGGTTGTTGAACTTAAAGCCGCTCTCTAACAGGCTGGTTTCATAGTCAATTTCCGTGCCAAAGAGAAACATCTGCGCCATTGGAGCGATCACCACGCGGGCGCCGTCGACCTCGACCGCCTCGTCATGCGGGCCCAGCTCGTCGACATAGTCCATCGTGTATTCCATGCCTGCGCAGCCACCTTTTTTCACGCCTATTTTCAAAGCCTTATGGCCCTCTTTTGCCATGAGTCTGGCGATCTGGGCGGCGGCGCGGGGAGTGATTTTGACGGGGTTTTCACCGGGAATGAACATCACATGAACCCCAATTCCAGTTTGGCCTCGTCTGACATCATCTCCATGCCCCAGGGGGGCTCCCAGACAAGGTCGACATTGACCTGTTTGACGCCTGCCAGAGGCTCCACGGCTTCGGCGACCCAGCCCGGCATCTCGCCTGCGACGGGGCAGCCGGGGGCGGTGAGGGACATCAGGATGTTCACCTCGTTTTCATCATTGATATCAATGGTATAAATCAATCCAAGGTCAAAGATATTGACCGGAATTTCGGGGTCATAGACGCTGCGGCAGGCCTCCACGATATTTTCGTGCAGGGGATGTTCCGTCGAAGATGGCGGGATCAGTGCGGTGCCTTCGAGAGGGGTCTGATCGTTCATATGTCCGAGATCCTACAGGTCTATTGTTGAGCATTAATGTAGGGATTGCGGAGCCAAAGGTCCAGTGGGGCGGGATCACGAAAATTCGTCACGAAATTCGGCGTACACAACCCGTACACAACGCGTACACAACCCGTCGTGACACGTGTCAGATTTCTGAACATGGTTGATGGCGCTATACATTCGCCAAATCGCCTCGTAGCGTCGGGGCATGGGCGACAGCGATATTCTTGACAGCCGGTATTCCTGGACGCGGTTGGCCATCACGCTGGCCATCGCGGTGGTGGGCAATGTGGGGATGTGGGCGATCATCGTGATCATGCCCGCGGTGCAGGCCGAGTTCGGCGGGAGCCGCGCGGATGCGTCGCTGCCCTATACGCTGACCATGATCGGCTTTGCGCTGGGCAATCTGTTCATTGGCCGGGCGGTGGACCGGTTCGGGGTGACGGCCTCGCTCATCGCGGCCACGGTTTTGCTGACGGCGGGGTTTGGGCTGGCGGCGGTGTCTGGCTCGATCCTTGTGCTGTCGCTGGTGCAGTTTCTCATCGGCTTTGGCTCGTCTGTCTGCTTTGGGCCGCTGATTGCCGATATCTCGCATTGGTTTTTCAGACGTCGCGGTATTGCGGTGGCGATTGCGGCCTCCGGCAATTACCTCAGCGGCGCGATCTGGCCGCTGCTTTTGGCGGGTATTCTGGCGGATCAGGGCTGGCGGACGGCCTATGTCATTATCGGTGTGGTCAGCCTGCTGACAATGATCCCGCTGGCGCTTTTGTTGAAACGTCGCATCCCTGAAGAGGCGGAGGCCACGGCGGAGGCAGCGGCCGCGCTCAATCGCCGCTCTGTGCCGTTTGGCTCCCGCACTCTGGTCTGGCTTTTGGGGCTGGCGGGTATCGGATGTTGCGTGGCGATGTCGATGCCGCAGGTCCATATCGTGGCCTATTGTGTCGATCTTGGCTACGGGCCCGCCGTGGGGGCGGAGATGTTATCCCTGATGTTGATGGGCGGCGTGGTGTCGCGGCTGATCTCGGGGCTGATGTCGGACAGGCTGGGGGGCGTGGTGACGTTGCTGATCGGCTCGGGCCTGCAGATGACGGCGCTGTTTTTGTTCCTGCCCTTTGACGGGCTGGTCTCGCTCTATCTGGTCTCGATGCTGTTCGGGCTGAGCCAGGGCGGCATCGTGCCGGCCTATGCGGTGATCGTGCGGGAATATCTGCCGGCACGGGAGGCGGGCGGCAAGGTGGGCTTTGTGATCATGACCACCATTCTGGGCATGGCGATTGGCGGCTGGATGTCGGGCTGGATTTACGACGTCACCGGCTCCTATACGCTGGCCTTTATCAACGGCATTGGCTGGAACGGGCTGAACGTGGCGATCATGGTGTTCCTGCTGATACGGTCGCGTGTGGGGCGGGTTCCGGCCTGAGGCCGGATTAACGCCGCTTTTGCGGCTTGGGGCGCGCGCGTTTTTCCACGAGATCAAAGAGCATGGCCGCCGTGGATTTACGCTTTTTGAGGGGCGTGACCTCGGGGCTGGCAGAGATGTTCTGGACGATCAACTGGTTGTTTACGTGGCGCAGGGTCAGGGCGGCGAAGCCCAGTCCGATGGCGCGGGCGGCGCGCAGCACGGTTGCGCGCTCGGGCTTGGTCAGTTTGTGCTGCGGGCTGCGCACGCGTTTGCCGATTGTGGTGGCGGTGAAGCCGGGCTCGTCTTGGGTCGGGTCGGGCTCTTCTATGGGGATGTGGTGGCGGGTCAGGATTTGGCGCGCGCGCAGCGGGTCTGCGGCGGCGGCCATCGCCTCTGCAGAGTTCGGGGCGTAGCTGCCCAGCGCCTCGACCTGGCGCAGCACGGCGAGGTTGTGGCGGTTGGCCTGCATCCGCGCCAGCACCGCGTCAAAGCGTGGCAGGGGCGTGCCATTTTGCAATGTTGCGGGGGCTGTGGGGCTGACATGCGGGGTGAGGGTTGCGGGGTCAAACGCCTCAAGCGTGTGGCCACGGGCCTCGGCCTCTGCGCGGATTGTGCGGGCGGCGCTGCTGGCCGGACGTGCGGTGAGCAGCGCGATCCGCAGCGCGCGTGTCTGACCCGGCTTGGCGGGTTTCTGGGCGTAGAGGTCGTAGCTGAGTTCGGGCTGCTGATGGCTTTCGCCGGGCACCACCACGCAGCGGTCAACCAGCGCCATGCGGCCCAGAAGCATATGATAGGCCATGCCGTCGCGGTCGGTCAGCGTGACCTCGATGGGCCAGCTTTGGCCGCCCACGTTGAGCGTGGTCTCGATGACATAGCGCAGCTCTGCCTCGCCATTGGAGGAGGTCACGGCGCGGCGGTCCTTCAAGGGGGCTGAGCATGGGATGGCCAGCTCGTAATTGCCCGGTATGGGGTGCACGGTGAAGCGAATTTTCGGGTGCGCCGCGCTGCCGAAAGGTTCGATATGGGTGGCCGAGAGCGCCGAGGTGCGCGCGCCGGTGTCAATCTTGGCCTTGATCGCGGGCAGGCCGAGGGCGGGCAGGGCCAGCCATTCCTCCCATCCCAGTTCAACTGTTTCACTAGAAGGCGCATTATCCGAAGGGTTGTTGTTATTTTCCATATCCAGACTGACGACATCCTCGTCCGTATCAAGTGTATTCCCAACATTGCCGCAAACACCACTACTGAACTCATCGAATACCACATCACGTGAAATCACAACCTTTTGCAGCTCACCATCCCAAAGCTTATATGCCTTACTGCTCTCTGCATACCCAAGGAACAGCGCTCCGTCTTTTCTTTAAGATTTCGCCAAAACTCAGCCTTAGCGGTTAATCCCATCTGTTCCGTGCATTGAGCGAATAGGTCCAGAGACACGACATCGCTGGAAAGCTGT
>CALFWN010000359.1 GCA_937928335.1 uncultured Litoreibacter sp.
TCCCCCACATTGCCCGCGCCGAACCGCGCGATCAGCGTCAGGCGGCCCGGATCATTATCGGGGTTCAGCGTGGACATCAGCGACTTGAGATGCCCGGTGGTCATGGTGGGCCCGCATTTCAGCCCGATCGGGTTCATCACGCCTTTGGCGAACTCGACATGCGCCCCGTCCGGCTGCCGCGTGCGGTCGCCGATCCAGATCATATGGCCAGAGCCTGCCAGCCATTTGCCGGAGGTGGAATCGACGCGGGTCAGCGCCTCCTCATATTCCAGCAGGAGCGACTCGTGGGAGGTGTAGAAATCCACAGTGGCAAGCGACGCGTTGGTGTTCGAGGTCAGGCCAGCGGAGGCCATGAAATCGAGCGAGTCCTGAATGCGGGCGGCCATCTCACGATATTCCGAGGCCTGCTCCCCTTGGGTGAAGCCCAGCGTCCAGGCATGGACCTGGTGAACATCGGCATAGCCACCTTTGGAGAAAGCGCGCAGCAGGTTGAGCGTGGCGGCAGCCTGCGTATAGGCCTGCAACATCTTGGCCGGGTCCGGGATGCGGGCCTCGGGTGTGAAGTCCAGCTCGTTGATGATGTCGCCGCGGTAGCTGGGCAGCTCCACGCCGTCCTTGGTTTCCGTGTCGGCAGAGCGCGGCTTGGCGAATTGGCCTGCCATACGGCCGATTTTGACCACGGGGACCTTGGCGCCGTAGGTCAGCACCATCGCCATTTGCAGCATCACCTTGAACGTGTCGCGGATACCGTCAGCGGAGAAATCGCTGAAGCTTTCGGCGCAATCGCCGCCCTGCAGCAGGAAGGCCTCGCCGCGGCTGACAGCGGCCAGCTGCTGGCGCAGGGTGCGCGTCTCACCGGCAAAGACCAGCGGCGGATACTTGGACAATTGGGCCTCAACGGCAGCCAGCTTGGCCGGGTCGGTATAGTCCGGCATCTGGATGCGGGGCTTTTTGCGCCAGTCTGTCTTGGTCCATGTCTGTGCCATGCGTCTTGCTCCGTGCATGTTAGCGGAAACTTGAATGAATTGCCTCTTTAGAGCGCATTGGGGGCCTTGCCAATGTCGAAAACTCGTCTAAGGGTGTTCTATCGCCCGAACAGCAGAGCTGTGCTGCGTCCGGGGCTTGCATGGCTTGGGAGGTCGATGTGACAACGCTCAGCGCACAGACAGGACGGCCCGAGGACGGCACGGTCGCCGCCAAGGGCCGGTTCATCTTTGTCCTGATGGATAATTTCACGATGCTGAGCTTTGCGGGCGCTGTAGAGGCGTTGCGGATTGCCAACCGGATGGTGCCGGGCAGCTATGAGTGGAAACTGGCGGGCGAAGGCGGCGAGACCGCGACCTGTTCTGCCGGGATCAGCTACGGGCTGGATATGGATCTCGAAGAGCTGCAGCGCGACGACATTGTGCTGCTCTGCGGCGGCGTCGATATTCAGGGCGCGACCACCAAAAAGCTACAGAACTGGCTGCGCCGGGAGGCCCGCCGGGGCGTCAAGATGGGGGCCTTGTGCACGGCCAGCTTCACGCTTGCGAGCGCAGGGCTGCTGGACGGCAAGCGGGCCACGATCCATTGGGAGAACCAGGACAGCTTTGCCGAGGAGTTTGACGAGGTCGAGCTGACCAAATCGGTCTTCGTGGTGGATGGCAACCGGATGACGACGGCGGGCGGCACCTCGTCGATTGATCTGATGCTGCATATCGTGGCCAGCGACCTGGGCGAGGACGTCGCCAATATGGTGGCCGACCAGCAAATATACAGCTCGATCCGCACCGATCAGGACCAGCAGCGCCTGTCGATCCCCACAAGGATCGGCGTGCGCCACCCCAAGCTGAGCCGCGTGATCCAGATGATGGAAAGCAACATAGAAGAGCCGATTAGCCCCTCCTTGCTCGCCAAGGCCGTGGGCATGTCGACACGGCAGCTGGAGCGGCTGTTCCGGCGCTACCTGAACCGCAGCCCGAAGCGGTATTACATGGAGATCCGGCTGCAAAAGGCGCGCAACCTGCTGATGCAGACGGATATGAGCGTGATCAATGTGGCGCTGGCCTGCGGCTTTGCCTCACCCTCCCATTTTTCCAAATGCTACCGGGCACAATATGACACCACGCCCTACCGCGAACGCGGCGCCCACGCAGCCCGGATCACGGCAACATCCTAGCATGGTCTGCTTGTCACAGTTGAGCTTTCAGCTCTAAATCAGCCATTTTATTGACAAATTTTATATCCAAATGTAGCGTTCAGAGCTAATTTCAGCGATCTTCAGGGGCATTACCCATGAGTGAACGAGACAATATATTTTGCCACAAGGGCATTGATAAAGACATCAAGGGCAAGAAAGCTGCGTCTTTCCGGTCCCGCAGGCCGCTTGAACAGACCCCGGTTGATATGGTCGCCCCGCTTGACGCTGGCCCCGCCGGATATGTCAGGGCACCCATCGCCAAGCCGCGCCAAAGCGCGTCATTTGATGCTTTTGCCAAATATGTAGAAGCGGCCCGCACGCCCGGTGGCAAAGCCTAGACACGGCGTAGTGCAAGCACGGCGTTCAGCCCGCCAAAGGCGAAGGCATTCGACAGGACCACGTCGAGTTTCGCGTCTCGCGCCTCGTTGGGCACCACATCCAGAGCGCATTCAGGGTCCGGCTCCTCATAGCCGATTGTAGGCGCAACCACCCCATCCTTGAGCGCCATGATGCAGGCCAATAGCTCAATCGCGCCGGTGCCGCCGATCACGTGGCCATGCATCGATTTGGTCGAGGAGATCATCAGATTGTCGGCATGTGCTCCAAACGCGTCAGACACCGCCGCACATTCGGTCTTGTCATTGGCCGTGGTGCCTGTGCCATGCGCGTTGATGTAGCCAACCTCCGACGGGTTGACCCTGGCATCTTTCATTGCGCCCGAGATCGCCCGTGCAGCACCCTGACGTGACGGCATCACAATGTCGGAGGCGTCCGAGGTCATTGCGAACCCCACCACCTCTGCCAGAATTTCTGCGCCGCGGGCCTTGGCGAAGGCGTAATCCTCCATCACGAAGACCGCCGCCCCCTCGCCCTGCACCATGCCGTTGCGGTTGGCACAGAATGGCCGGCAGGCGTCTTTAGACATGACCCGCAGCCCTTCCCAGGCCTTGACGCCGCCAAAGCACAGCATGGATTCCGAGCCGCCTGTGACCATCACCTTGGCCATGCCGGAGCGGATGAAATTGAAGGCCTGCCCCATCGCGTGGTTGGACGAGGCACAGGCCGTGGCCACGGTGAAACTTGGCCCCTTGAGGTTGTAATTCATCGACACATGGCTGGCAGCCGCGTTGTTCATCAGCTTGGGCACCACAAACGGGTGGACCCGGTTTTTGCCTTCCTCATAGACCGCGCGGTAATTCTCGTCCTGCGTGTTCAGCCCGCCACCCGACGTGCCCAGAATGACGCCCGCCTGCGCTGCCAGCTCGCCCTGAAAGACCAGCCCGGACTGGCTGATTGCCTCGCGGGCGGCGTGCAGGGTGAACTGGGTAAAACGGTCGTAAAGCGCGATTTCCTGACGGTTGAATTCCTGCTGCGGGTCATAGCCCCGCACCTGCCCGCCGATCTGGATGGCCAGCCGGTCCACATCGCGGATATCAAGCGGGCCGATGCCGCAGCGGCCTTCGCGAAACGCCTCGAACGTGTCAGCAGCCGAATTGGCAAGCGCGTTGATCGTGCCCTGCCCGGTGATGACAACCCTGTTCACCGTTCAGACCTTTTGCTCTGCCACAAGGCCTTCTACCGCCGCAATCACGCTGGCCACGCTTGAGACATCAAAGACGCTGTCCTTGGGGTCGTTGGCGTTGAACGGCACGGAAATATCGAAAGCCTCCTCGATGGCGAAGATGCTCTCGACAAGGCCCAGAGAGTCGATACCGAGATCCTCCAGCGACGCCTCCAAAGAGATGTCGGCCACCTCAAGCACCGCCTGCTCGGCGATGATCTCGACCACCTGATCTTTTACGCTGGCTGCCATTTTATGCGCTGTCCTTGGAGCTCGTTGCACCTGTGCCCTGCATTTAAGCGGCTTTCGGCAAATTTGCGAGGGGCTATTTTTCGCCCTTGGTCGCGGCCCGCTGGGCCTTCATGAACCGTGGCAAACGGCGCAAGGCCTTTTGCATTTCGACATGTGTTTCCATTTTCACCGCCGGGTAGCCCAGGATCACCCGACCTGCGGGTACGTTGGAGAGCAGCTTGCTGCCCCCGCCCGCGATCACATCATCGCCGATGAAGATATTGTCCGACACCCCGCATTGGCCGCCCAGCACCACCCGGTTGCCGAATTTGACCGAGCCCGCGATGCCGACCTGCCCGCACAGCAGGCAATCCTCGCCGACCTGCACGTTATGGCCCAATTGCACAAGGTTATCGATCTTCGAGCCGTTGCCGATCCGGGTGGCGCGGATCGTGCCGCGATCAATAGTGGCATTCGCGCCGACCTCGACATCATCGCCGATGACCACGCTGCCAAGGGAATGGATGCGGGTCCAGCTTTGCTGCGCCGCATCGCCCGTGTCGCCCAGCGACTTGCGGGCATTTTCGACGGCGGATTTCTCGGGCGTGACGTAAGAGAACCCATCCGCGCCGATAACCGCCCCCGGCTGGGCGATGAACCGATCACCGATCACCACATCATGGCCGATCCTCGCCCCCGACAGGATCAGCGCATCCGCACCAAGCGTGGTGTCATGCGCGATGCTGACATGTGACGCGATACGGGCGTTTGGCCCGATGCGCACGCCGCGACCGATCACAACCAGCGGACCGATGGCGGCATTCGCCCCGATCTCGGCGCTGTCGTCGATCACAGCGCTTGGATGGATGCCGGGTGCGATCTCGGGGCCGGTATCCAGCAGCTTGGTCAGCCCTGACATGGCATAACGCGGGCGCGGCACGAAGATCGCCGCCTTCAGGCCAAGGCCCGCCCAATCCGCGCCGTCCCACAAGATCGCCGCCTGCGCCGCTCCCTCGGACAGGCGCGCGCCGTATTTGGGGTCCATCGCAATGGCCAGCGCATCGGCCACCGCCGTCTGCGGCTCGGAGGCATGGGTGATGCCCAGCGTCCCGTCGCCCTCGAAGCGGGCGCCGAGTGCCGTTGCGATCTGCGATATCGTGTAGCTCATAAAACTGGCCTTCGCATTGCCGCGCTGCACCCCAAAGGGCCCCGCGCATCGCCGACAGGTTTAGGCCTAAACCCGTGCCAAGGTAACCCCTGCCGCGGTCAGGGCGGAGAAAATACGCTTGTCGCGCCCATAGACATCACCGCGATACTGCGCCTGCCCCTTGGCATCGACCCAGGCCGTAAAGTAGGCCAGATGCACCGGCAAAGGCGCTGCCAGATCGACACGGCGCTCCTTGCCCGTGCGCAGCTTGCCCTGAAAGAAACCCTCGGGGTCGGGTTCCTGGGCCGACAGCAGCGCATAGGCGAATTCGAACGGTTTATGCACCCGCACGCAGCCATGCGAATAGGCGCGCTGCTCGTGGCCAAACAGCGATTTGGACGGCGTGTCATGCAGGTAGATGTTGTATTTGTTGGGGAACATGAACTTCACCAGCCCCAGCGCATTTGTCTGCGAGGGCGGCTGCTTCATGGAATAGGGGAAGGTCCGCGCGTTATATTTCGCGAAATTGATATTGCCCCGGTTCACCGGCTTGCCGTTGCGCCCGATGATCTGGATATGCCGCACCGCGCCGCGGTTGCGTTGCAGCATCGGCAGATATTCCTTCGTGGTGATCGAGCGCGGCACATACCATGACGGGTTGATCACCATATGCTCCATCAGGTCGGAGAATTCCGGCGTCTTGCGGTCCTCATCGGTCTTGCCGATCACCACGCGGGAGCGGAAGGTCGAGCGCCCATTCTCGATGATATCGACATGGAAATCCGGCAGGTTGACCCAGACATGCTTGTCTTCAAGCGGTTTCGGGGTCCAGCGGTTGCGCTCCATCGCGACCAGCACCTGACCCAGGCGGTAGTCAATATCGCGGTTCACCTCGCGAATGGTCCCGGCCCCGGCCACGCCATCCGTGGCCAGCCCGTGGGCGATCTGGAACTTCTGCACCGCATTTTGCAAGGCGCGGTCATAGGTCTGGCTGGCGGAGCGGCGCAGGAACCCCATGCGGATCATCCGGTTGCGCAGCTGCACCACGGCAGGCCCGCTATTGCCGGGCTTGAGGGATTTCGCCTCGACACGCGCGCCCCAGCCGCCAGAGGCCATCAGTTTCTCAAGGCGGCGCTTCTCTTTTTGCAGGCGCACATATTCGGGTTTGCGCGGCGCGAGGCCTTTCATGAATTTCACCGGGTTGGCGGCGGCGAAATCATGCAAGGTCTGGGTTCGGTCATAGCGCGGCACCTCGACAACAATGGAGCTGTCGATATCGGCCGGGTTCACGACGCCGGAGCGCAGATCATCTGCATAGGCCAGAAACACGCGGGCGGCCTCAACCTCGGCGGCACCGCGATCCTTGGCGGTCTGCGCCGCGCCGAACATCGCCCGCAACGCCGCGCCATTGTAACGTGTTTCGGGGAGGCCGTGATCATGGGCTGAAGACAGCGCTCTGAGCAGCGCGCCGCGTCTGCGCCCATCGGCTTGCGAGACGAAAATAGGCTGGAAATTCCGCGCCCTGTAGAAGGCCGCGATCTGGGGATCTGCGGAGCTGGCCTCCGCGATGGATTGCTTCATTGCGGTAACGGCCGCATCGGCCCGGCCAAGCCCAACCCCAGGCAGCACCAGCGAAAGAGCGCTGGCTGACAGCATTTTCAGGGTAAGGCGACGCGAAAAAAGAGCACTCATTGTAGTCCCCGTTCAAATTGCAGGCTTATATGGTGTCTATTAAAAATCCCTCGCCGGGAGAGTCCACTCACAAATCAAAGAAATCCGATGCTTTGATGAGCGGCGTTGCCGTATGGGCACCCTGCTGCGAATTCGTGATCAGGGGCAATTTTGCGCAAGATTTCGCTCATTATGCAATTTTTTAATAGGTGGATGAGAGACTGCCCTTGGTCGGAATGGGCGGCTATGTCATAACATCCGCATCTGGGGACAATCTTCACGTGGCTGCTTGCGGCAGCCGGGGCAAACGGGACAAAATTCGCATGACCAAAACTAATTCGGTGAGCGTGACGCGGCGCGCGCTATTAGGTGCATTTGCGGCAACGGCGGTGACAGCCGCCCCAGTATATTCAAGCGCTTTCGGCTTCTTAAGGGGGGCGGGCGACGTTCGCCGGATCAAGATGTTTTCTGGCCGAACCGGCGAAACCATCGACATGATCTACTGGATCGAAGGCGAGTATATCAAAGAGGCGCTGAAGGAAGTGAACTACTTCATGCGCGATTGGCGTCAGGACGCGGCGACCTCGATGGACACGCGCACAATCGACATCATGTCGGCCTCTCACAACCTTCTGGACGCCTCCGAGCCGTACACATTGTTGTCAGGTTACCGTTCCCCGAAGACCAATGCGATGCTGCGCTCACGCTCGCGCGGTGTGGCGAAAAACTCGCTGCATATGAAAGGTCAGGCAGCTGATCTGCGGCTGCGGTCCCGCTCTGTTGGGCAGATCGCACGCGCGGCGGCATCCTGTTCCTCTGGCGGTGTCGGGCGCTATTCCGGGTCCAACTTCGTGCATATGGATTGCGGCGTGGTCCGTACCTGGGGCCGGTAAACTGGGATCGGCAAACATGGCCCGCCCGCGATTGAGCAAAGCCGCCTTTGAGGCGGCTTTTTCTTTTCCATAACCTGTGTCCTGATCCTCCAGAGGTGACCCGCGATGAATGACGTTGTCCTGACCCTGAACGCCGGCTCCTCCAGCCTGAAATTCGCATTGCATGGGCTGGATGACCCTTTGGTGCCGGTGCTGCGCGGCAAGGTCACGGGGCTGAAACGTGCGCCCGCATTCTCTGTAGCTGTGCCCAAGGATGCGGGCCTGCCGCTTCCTGAGCTTACGCCCGATTGCACGCATGAAGAGGCAACTGTCATTCTGCTTGATTGGTTGGCGGCCCATGCCGCACAGCATGTGATCCGCGCTGTCGGCCACCGCGTCGTGCATGGTGGCACGGTTTTTGAGGGACCCACACGTGTCGACGCAGGCAAGCTGGCGCAAATGGCTGAGTTGACGCCGCTGGCCCCCTTGCACCAACCCCACAACCTTGCCGCCATCCGCCTGATCGCCGAGCGCAGCCCGGATCTGCCACAGGTGGCCTGTTTCGACACCAGCTTCCACACCACCCAGCCCGAGGTGAACCGGCTCTTCGCCCTGCCCTATGAGATGTCCCAACAAGGGCTGCTGCGCTACGGGTTTCACGGGCTGT
>CALFWN010000360.1 GCA_937928335.1 uncultured Litoreibacter sp.
AAATACTCTTCTAATTCAGCTACCTCTGGCCATCCCTGCGCATCCTGAAGAATTTCCTCAACAGATTCTTCTTCTTCAACTTCTTCTTCGCTTTCATATTCGCTCGATTCCTCAGATTCTTCATGTGGCGGTGGCTTTTGCCATTGGCGGCTCTGCGGTGATTTCCTTCGGGATCATCGCGGCGCTCGACAGTGCGGGGCTTTTGATACATCAGGCGATTGACCCCAATTCAGCGGAGTTTGCCGCCGTCCTTGCCGAGGGCGTGAAACATGAGACCATATCAGTCTTCAGATATCCCGACCTGCCAAGGATAGATCAGCCGGTGTTCCTGCAAGGCTGGGAGACGGCGCTTGACCGCAACGTGTCCTTCATCGTGAACCGCATGAACGAGCGGGTGCTGGCTGGCGCCTCTATCGAGACATTGCTGGCTGTGCTGATGTTCGTGTTGATGGGGATCACGCTGGAACGCTCCAAGATCGCCAATGACCTGCTGACCACAATGGCCCGCGTCTTTGGCCCGCTGCCCGGCGGTCTGGCCGTCTCCGTGGTCGTTGTGGGCGCGTTTCTGGCGGCCTCTACGGGCATTGTCGGCGCGACCGTGGTGACGATGGGCCTGTTATCCCTGCCCACCATGCTGCGCAACAATTACTCCCCCGAGCTGGCCACCGGCGTTATTGCCGCGTCAGGGACATTGGGGCAGATCATCCCGCCGTCCATCGTGATCGTGCTTTTGGGCACGCTGGCGGGCGATTTGTACTCTGCCGCGCAAGAGGCCCGCGCTCAGGAGGTCGGCTGCTCTGACGCGCTGACCTATCTGGGCGAGCCTGCGGTTGTCTCTGTGGGGACGTTGTTTCAGGCGGCGTTGCTGCCGGGCATCCTGCTTGCCGTGCTCTATGGCCTTTATGCTTTCGGCTATGCGCTCTTCAACCCATCCAAGGCTCCGGCCGTGGAGCTTGGGTCTTCGAACAGCGAACCGGTCTCGAAATCCGAGGCGCTGACCTGGTTCCTTTTCGCCCCGGTTGGTCTGATCGTCGGCTTCATCCTGATGCTCAATGTCGGCATATTGGGCAGCCAGAATGTGGTGGTCGACAGCTTCTCTGATGCCGGTCAAACCGCGTCGCTGCGCACCAATGTCAGCGACAGCTGCGAGGAGGCGATGATCGACCTGCACGGTATCGTGGCTTGGGAGGCCGCCTTGGCCGAGCAGGCGGCGATCGACGAGGCAGGCGGCATCAAAGCATCCGTCAAGCTGACCGAGGACGAGCTGAAAGAGGCCATTCTGGCAAAGATCGACGAGGCCGCCCCTGTGGGCACCGGCATCGCGATTGGCCTGTTGCTGATGGCGCTGGTCTTTGCCATCGCGCGCGGTGTGTCGCCTTCTGCGGATCGTCGCCCGCTTATTGTCGGCAGCTTGGGCATTCTTCTGGCGGTCCTGATCGACATCTTGCTGATCACGCCGGTTACATCGCCCGGCAGCACGGTGTTGCTGCTGATCCTGCCGCTGTTGATGATCGGCTACGGCGTGAAACATGCCGCCGTGTCGCTGGGCAAGAACGAGCTGCTGAAGGTCGTCTTCCCGCCGCTCGTGCTGATCGTGGCGGTGCTGGGCTCAATCCTTGGCGGCATCACCAACCCGACGCCTGCTGCGGCCCTTGGGGCAGGGGGCGCGATCTTGCTGGCGGCCTACCGCAAGCTGCAGGACACGGGCCAATCGGGCAAGATCATCCTGATGGCGACCTTTGCCGTGGTGGTGATGATTCTCGTGGGCGTCAATTTTGATCTTCGGGTCAATATCGAAACCATCACCTTTGAAAACATGCTGGCCTTCGTGGTCGCCAAAGCCGCCTATCTCTTTGCAATCTTTGGCATTCTCTTTGGCTGCTGGGTGTTGTTCTCCAACGGGGTGCTCAGCCCTGTGGTGCGGGAGACAGCAAAGGTCACAAGCATGGTCTTCACCATTCTGATCGGCTCGCAGCTGCTGAACCTCGTGGTGATTTCCTTCGGGGGGGAGCATTATATCCAGCAATTCCTGAAGAGCTTTGACAGCGAGTTTCAGGTCTTCATCATCGTGATGCTGGTGCTGTTCATTCTGGGCTTCGTGCTGGACTTTCTGGAGATCATCTACATCGTGATCCCCATTGTGGGGCCGGTGATCTATGGCGGCACGATGGACCCGAAATGGGTGACGATCATGATCGCGGTGAACCTGCAAACCTCCTTCCTGACGCCGCCCTTCGGCTTTGCGCTGTTCTACCTGCGCGGCGTGGCACCGAAGGAGGTCACCACTGGCCATATCTACCGTGGTATCATCCCGTTTGTGCTGATCCAGGTGCTGGGGCTGTTGCTGCTGGCGCTGTTCCCGGGGGTTGTGACCATCATCCCGAACCTGCTGAGCGGTTGAGGTTTAGCGCATTGATCTTACAATAAAAAACGGCGCCTCGCGGGGCGCCGTTTTTTTCATAGTGATACGGGGGGAGGCTACTCTTTCGGGGCCCGTGTGTCGGGCAGGGTGATCCGCGCGACCTGCTCCGCAATGGGGTCTACGGCCAGCGGATGTGTCTCTGCCGCATAGTCATGACCGTCCTGAATGTCGTGCCAGTCGCCGCTGCGAAACACCTCCAGCGCGGAGAAGCCGGCCTTGTATCCCATCTTGGGCGAGCCGGGGACCCAGTAGCCCAGATAGACATAAGGCAGCCCCGCCTCCTGCGCGATGCGCACATGGTCAAGCACAATATAGGTGCCCAGAGAATTGCGTGACATATCAGGGTTGTAGAAGGAATAGACCATCGACAACCCGTCATCGAGCACATCTGTCAGGCAGGTTGCGATCAGTTCCTCATCAAGGGCTGAATTGCGGTCCCAATATTCG